>JASHPP010000791.1 GCA_030038035.1 Trebonia sp. | reverse complement strand
GACAACCGGAGTACGCGCGGGTTCCGTCGGTTCCCCCGGTCACGGAAGACCGCATGTCAGCAGGTCAGCGTCCGCTGAGCAGCCCGATTCCGATCACATCGGAATCCGCTAATTTAACCAGGATTCCTGGAGTTACTGGCGTAATCTCCCGTTCCGTGGCTGAATCCAGGAGTCGCCTTCTGTCCGTGGTGCCGGTCCCCGCTCCGGGCGGCAGCGGGCAGCATGAGCCGGAGCTCGTGGCCGTCGAGCCGGGCTTGGCTGACGTCCTCACGCTGCAGCGGCGCAAGGCCGCCGAGCTGAGCGAGGACGGCGAGGGAGGCTTCTTCCTGGACACGATCGCCGAGTACCAGTGGGCCCGAGACGCTGCCGGACTGGCGCAGGCGACGCTGGACGGGCTGGTCAAGCCGGTCATCGAGGTCTGCGAGCATTACGGCCTGTCTCCGTGGCGGCTGACCCCGCGGCACGTCGACAAGTACTTCGCCGGGGAGGGCAAGCGGTCGGGCGCCACGGTCCGCCGGAAGATGAACCAGATCGACGGCTACTTCGCGTTCCTCGAGCAGAGGTATGCGGGCGAGATCGCCCGCCGTTACGGGATCGGAGTAGAGTCGCCGGTCGACCCGTTCAACCGGCCCCGGCACCGCGGCGACTTCGGCCTGCGGGTTCCGCCCTCGCAGCGGGCTCTCCGCGAGTTCTTCGCCCGCTGGCGCCGCTCGCTGGAAGCGGCCCGCAAGCCCGCGGTCGCCCGCCGCGATTACGTGATGGGCAAGCTCACCTACCTCTCCGGCGTCCGGGCTGCCGAGCTGTGCGGCGTCCGGATCGGCGACCTGCACTGGGAATCGGGACAGTGGGGCCGGTTCCTGGTCAACGGCAAGGGCGCCCGCGGGTCCGGGCCCCGCCAGCGGGAGGCCTACATGTTCGAGGAAGGCCGGGCACTGCTGTGGTGGTGGATCGAGGACGTCCGCGGCGGGTTCAGCGACGACCCGGGGCACCCGGACGCGCCGCTGTTCCCCTCCGAGCGCATCCCGCCGGCCGTGTCGGCGCTGAACGTGCCCTCACCGGGGATCGCGGTCACGCCGCCCACCTTCCGCAAGGCCCTGCAGGCCGCCGGCGAGCGGTTCCTGACCGGGCCGGTCACCCACCTGCACCCCCATCTCCTCCGCCACGCCGCGGCGACCCACAACTACGAGGGCGGCATGTCGCTCTGGGAGGTGCAGAAGCTATTGGGCCACGACCGGCCGACCACTACGGTTTCCTACCTGGCAACTGCCCATGCCGATCCCGAGAAGGCCGGCCTGGCCGCCGCTGACCGGGCAGTGCAACGGCTGACGACGGACAAGGGGAACCTGCGATGAAATGGAACCTGCGCTGGGCCGCAGCGAAGCGTGACATCTGGCGGCCCGCTGACCTGCTGAAAGCCTTTGAGGAAGCCGGGTTCACGCCCTCGCTCAGCAAGGTCGCCGCCCTCTGGAGCGGCAAGCCGATCTCGGTCCGGCTCGACGACCTGGACAAGATCTGCGCCGCACTGGACTGCACCGTCGCTGACCTGCTCGAGGCCGAGCCCCTCGCCGGCGCTGACGGCGGCCGGCAGGAGCAGCGGGCAGCCGGGGCCGGCGGTCAGCCCGGCAGCCCCGCCCGGCCGGTCCCGCGGGCCGGCGGATCCCGCCGGTCGCTGCCCCCGAACTGACATGCCCGGCGACGAGAGGAGATGGCCGGCCGGGCAGTGCCCGGTCTGCCTCGGCTGGGGTCCGCTGACGCAGTACACCTGCTGCGCCGCCTGCTCCAAGTGGCGGCGGGCCCTCCCGGGCCAGGCTCCCTGCCTGCACTGCAGCCGCGTGACCCACGTCGATCGTGACGGGCTCTGCCGCCCCTGCCTGATGACCGTCCGCGTCGAGGACCCCGGCTGGCTAGCAAACCCCCGGCCGGGGCGGCCGCTCCAGCTCGGGTTCCTCCTGCCCGGACTCCGGCTGTCCCGGGCATCGTCGCTGACGCTCCCCGCCAACTGCAAGGACAAGCAGGTGCCCTCCGGCATCGCGGCCTGCCGGCGGGTGATCCAGCCCCGCCGGCCGCAGCTAGCGCAGCCGGTCTCGCCGCACCTGGTCGATCCCGCGCAGGGCGTGCTGTTCGACGCCCGCCGTGACTGGAGCTTCCTTAACGCTGGCGAACTGGACCAGTTGCCCGCCCTGACGCCCGCAGCCAGCGCCCTCGTCGGCGAGCTCGACCGGCACGCCAGATCCTGCGGCATGGGCACCGGGCCGCGCAATAACGCGACCAAGACCCTCCGGATCCTGCTGGCCTGGCTGGGAGCCGGCGCCCCTGTCCACGAGGCCGACGTCAGGGCGCTCAGCTCCCGTCCCAGCACCGCTACCCGGCGGGTCCTGCAGTTCCTCGATGACCGCGGCATGATCATCCCCGACCCGGACCGGCAGGGCACCTCCGTCGAGCGCACCATCAACCAGCACATCGACGCCCTTCCCGACGTCATCGCCGGCGAGGTCCGCCAGTGGGTGAGAGTCATCCGCGGACAAGGCCGCCGGGCTCACCAGGAACTGCCGTTCTCCTCGGTCCGCAGCTACCTCAACTGCTTCCATCCGGTCCTGGCCGAATGGGGCCAGCACGTCACCAGCCTGCGCGAGATCACCCGCGACGACATCCAGGAAGCACTCAGGCAGCACCCGGGCGCCAGGGCACACAACCTGCTTCCCGCCCTGCGCAGCCTGTTCCGGGCACTCAAGCAGGAGAAGATCATCTTCCGGGACCCGACCCGCGGGGTCACCCTGCCGTCCATGCGCCGGCTGCCGGCCCCGATCCCCACCGACCTGCTCCGCGGGCTGATCGACCGGGCCGGCACCCCGATCGCCAAGGTCACCGTCGCCATGATCGCCATCCACGCGCTCGGCAAGAAAGAGACGGCTTCCCTGCTGCTGGAAGACCTCGACCTGCCCCGCGGCCAGCTCGCCGTCCGGCGCCCGACCGGAACGCACACCGTTTACCTCGACGAGCTTTCCCGTGCGCTCATGGCCGACTGGCTCCGCGAACGGCACAGATGCTGGCCCCTTACCGGCAATCCCCACCTGCTGGTCACCAGGCACACTGCCGTCGACACCGCCGGGCCGCCTATCGCCCTCACCGTCCTCGACGCCATCTTCGGCGAGCTCGGCCTCAACCCGTCCCAAGTGCGGCAGGACCGGATCCTCGACGAAGCCCGGCACACCGCCGACCCCGTCCACCTCATGCGCGTCTTCGGCCTCACCGCCAAACCCGCGATGAACTACGTCCAGGCTGCTCACCCCGACCGCGGTCCCACCGTGCCGCGATGATCCCGAGGAGACCCATGACCGCTCACGACCCGGCCGCCGCCCTCCGGCCTGCGCCGCCGGGCTCTCCCCACTCAAAGCCGGCGTCGCCGTGCTCGCCGGCCGGACAACAGCAGATACCGATCGCCCGGATCCCGCGAACCCAGCCACCACTTTCCCCTCGATCACGACCGACGGCCGGGTTCCCCGCGAGCAGGCTCCCAGATCTCCGGAACCCGCGCGCTTCCGGCTGGTCCACCACGCCGAGGTGATCAGCCTCAAGGGCGACAGCTACCGGCTCAAGAACCGCGACCTGGGCCGCATCCCCGCAGCCAGCCACGACCCCGGAGAAAACTCATGACCGAGCTCATCCCCCCGGTCCCGCCGCGCAGCGGCAACGACACGTGGGACCTGATCGAGAACGCCCTCCGCGAGCTCGCCGACCGCCGCGGCCGCTGGCCCGGCGACCCCCTTACCGCGATCACCCTGCTGGCCAGCCTCATCGACCAGGCCGGGCGCATGATCCCCGAGCTCGCCGCCGACGCCCGCCGCAAGCACGCCAGCTGGGCTGACATCGCCACCACCCTCGGCACCAGCCCCGAGCAAGCCGAACTCCAGTACAGCCGCCGTTCCCCGCTCCGCGACACCCGCGAACCCTACGACCCCGACTAACCACCAGCAGACCAACGCAACCTAACCAGCCAACCCGTCGAGGGGTCAAAATTCAGGAGCCGCCAGAGGGTCAGTTTTCAGATGCCGTTGACAGCGTGCGCTCGCCAAAGACGTCGTACCGGCGCTGCGGGAGCTGTGGACATTCGCAGCAGGTGCCGCCATCTCGATCGCCGGACGCAGCGCTGGCCGTTGTCCGCCCATGGTCCCTGTCGCGGGAATAGTCGGTGAGTGCATGCCCATCAAGCCGCTCGATCATCGACATAGCTCTGATGAGGTCGGCCGCGGTGGTAAGGCGCTCTACCCGCCCGGAACTGCCGGAGAAGCGAACGGCGCGGGGCGATGGGATCAGTGAAGATCTCCGAGAATCTGTGTGCGCAGGCCGCTAAGGAGGGCACCCGTTCGAGCGAGCCCAAGCGCTGCGGATGTCTCACCCCAGCTCATGCCTTCGGCGGCTGCGCGGCTCGCGGCGGCCAGGGAATTCAGTCGCGAATCGTTGACCATCTGGATCAGCCGATACAGGGCAGCGGCAGCATGCGGGTCGAGCCAGATCTCGCCGTCCGAAACGGCGGCAACCGCGGGGGCAAGAGTCTTGAGACCGGTGACATAGCCAACGGCTCCGGCGAGGAGCCAGACAGTCGCCTCGACGGCGGATGGATGACTGGAGTAGGCGATGTGAGTCCGGGTGGCGCCAGCAACGGCAGCCGATGCAGGTAGCTGCGAGGTCGTTACGATCCGAAGCGGGATCGTCGCGGAACGCGGTGCTGCCATCCTAAGCCGTCTGCTCAGTACGCTGTCACCCGAGATGATCTCGATCGGATACCGGCCCGGCACGATCTCATGGTGGCGAACGCCGGCCGGTGCGATCCAGGGGGAAAACTAACCATTAGCTCAGCCCGGCCGCCGGCGGCGCCGGGCAGTGTTCAGGTCCTGCCAGCGGACGAGCCCGCTCGCTAGGCCGCTGTTCCTGGCCAGCTCATCTATGCGCGCTCCGGGGTGTTTCCCGTCCTTGTCGGCCTCGAGAGCAAGGTCGGCGTCGGCTAGCTTTTCGACGGCCGACTTCAGATATCGATGCACAACCTCGGGGTCGCTGACGCCGATACGTTCGGCGATCGCCTGCTGCTTCAGACCCTGTCCGCGGTACCTTAGCGCGTGAGCCTGCTGCGTGCTCAGCGCGCCGGCGTGCCGTCGCTGGGCATATCGGGTGAGGGCGCCGGCGATCGCGGGATCCACCCACATCTTGCCCCGGGCGACGATGCGGACGACCTCGGCAATGGTCGATCCAGGCGAGGTCTTTACGGCAGCTCCCATCGCGCCAGCTGCCAGGCAGGCAGCCAAGAGCATCTCCTGAGCTATCGACGTGTAGATCACGATTGGCCCGCGGCCGGCGTCCAGGAGCATGCGGATAGCCGCAGTACCGCTGGCGTGCTGTACGGAAGAGGCCTCATCCTCTGCCGTACCGAGCTGAAGGTCGAGGAGGACGACGTCCGGGTCGAGGGCTGGCGCAGCCAGGTAGGCCTCGACGTTGGGGTAGCTGGCAAGGACATCCAAGGAGGGGACCAGACCCGGGAGCCCTGAGGCGATGACGGGGTGGTCATCAATCACGATCACGCGTTGCCTTAGTTCAGCGCCCACCTGTGGTCTCCCGAGAGTTCGACGAGCGTTCCGGCTCCCACCGAGGAGTTCACCTCGACTCTTGCCCCGATTTCCTCGAGCGCGTTGACGATAACCTCGCCGAGGCCCACCCCGCGCCGGGTGCTGGGCTCGAAGCCGACTCCATCGTCATGGACACTGACCACCCACGAAGTGGCATCCAGCGAGGCGTAGATGACCACTTCGGTCGCGTGTGCGTACAGGCGGACGTTCTGGAGTGCTGAGCGGACCGCTTCCCGGATCCGGTAGGCGGCTTGCGGGGGCAGATCCGCGTTAATGTCGTCGATGTTCATCACCAACGGCAGGTCCGTGAACTGCTCGCGCAGTCGCAGCAACTCGGCAGCCAGGTTGCCCGACGCCGGTTCGGTCCCGCGGACGATGGCTTCTATTTCATCCACGGAGGCCACGGCCTCGGCCAATCGTGCCCGGCGCTCTCGGTGTCCCGGGTCATCTTCTGCCCCTCGCGCGGCCTCGGCCCGAAGCATGTCGGCCAGATTATTCAGCAGGCGGTAAGGAGTATGAAGAACCCGGCGAGTTCGTTCCTCCTCAAGCATCCGGATCGTCCTCGCGCGGGAATCGGCCAGGGCGGCGAGGCGACGGAGATAGCCCACGAACAGCAGGCTGCCCAGCGTGAACCCGAAGTAGGGAACAAGGTCCGTCAGGATATCTTTGCGCGTACTTCCGGGTGGGTCGTATAGCAGCCAGCTGCTTGCCGCGGTCATCAGCCCCGCCATTGTCAAGACGGTGCCCGTAGTACTGAGCACCGCACCCGCCTCGGCGCCGACGAGGAAGGTCACGGCCATCGGCCACTCGGTCCAGAGTTGCCCGCTTGGCGACGGCTGGAACAGTGGCGCAAGCAGAACCACACTGATCCCAGTGGCCACGTCCACTAGGACGAGCCCGCGCCGCAACCGGCCTGCCCGCAAGGAGCCGACGACGAGAGCCAGCCCAGCGAGCCCGTATGCCGTGACCGCCAGGATCTCCAGCCAAGGGCGACGGGATGCGGAGAGCGCGATGACGACCATGGCCACCGCTTGGACGGCATTCATGCCCTTCAGAATCGCCACGCCTATCGCGGTGGCTCGCTCCACGCCATCGGCGCTGAGCAGCGAGCGCTGTCTGGAGCCCCGATTCGCCACGAGTGCCCTTCCCGACCTGGCTCCGAACAGCCAAGCCCCCTCGACTTCTCGACGATAGCGCCCGGCCCCTCTGCATGTCCCGGATTGGCGGGAGAACCCACCGGTCCGATGAAGGGAATTCCCGCCGCGAGATCGGCCACTAAACAGAATAGTGGCCGTCTGGGCCTGGCCGAAAGAATGCATTCATTCCGGGCGGAGGGGCCGTTCGGACAGTCGCGAAGCAGGATTCCGGGGGAGTCACCATGGCGAACAGGCGATTCTCCGCCCACAAGGGGCGCCCACAGGGGGCTAGTGCGAATCCGAGCTGCTAACGCGACTCCGGCACGTGAGCTGAGGACATGAAAGAGAGAGCACAATATGTGGAAGTCAATTCGCGACCGAAATGTCGGCAGGTGGCTGGCCGCGGGGGCATCAGCCGTCTTCCTGGCGGTCACCGTGATCGCCGCGACCGCGGCACCGAGTTTCGCCGCCGGCACCTACAGCACCACAGCTTCGGTGAACGTCCGTACCGGACCTGGAACCGGGTACGCCAGCATCGGCATCGCGCCCAGCGGCGCCCAGTTCACGCTGCAGTGCCAATGGCAGGGCGGCACGAACATCAACGGCAACGCCACCTGGGACGACGTCACCTTCGCCAACGGGCTCAGCGGTGCCATAACGGACTACTACACCACAACCCCTTCATGGAACTCCTACGCGCCCGGCACCGGCCCCTGCGGCTCCACGCAAGTCGTCGTCCACAGCCTGGGTGGCGTCGACATGCAGCAGGCCTGCGACACCCAGTACCCCGGTCGCGGCCTGGAGGCCGTCGCGACGAACGCCAACAGCGCCTACAGCTGGCAATGCGTCGGACCTGGCACCTCGCTCGGCATCGACGTCACAGCCGAATGCGCAACCCAGTACGGTAACGGCGCTGTGGCAGCCGTCACCAATCCGGCCAGCGCCTGGTCCTGGTATTGCCACTGGGAAATCGGCCGGACGCTGACGTACAACTCGGGGGATATCGGCCAGTGCGTCGCATGGGCCATCAACGAATTCCACCAGTACGACGGGATGTACCCTAACACGATCGACCCGGCTGACAACGGCAACGCCATGTACCTGGCGACCAACGCGGCCTACAACGGCTGGGCCGTCAGCAGCACGCCGCGGGTGAACTCAATCGCGGTGTTCCAGCCTGGGGCTAACGGCGCGGGGGCAGCAGGTCATGCCGCGTGGGTGATCAGCGTCTCCGCCCCCTACATCACCGTCTCGGAGATGAATTTCACGTACGGCCCGGGCAAAACCGACACCCGCACGCTTATCCCAGCCAGCTCGGTGCGGTACGTCCTGGCTCCCTAGCGATCCCGGGAGCGAGCCCCGCAGGAGTCAGCCTGCGGGGCTCGCCGGGGTGCGGTGCGGCCGCCGGTTCGAGGAAACCAGGGCCGACGCTGCGGGTCGGAGGATGAAAGTTGATGAGCGGCAACCGGGATCGGAGGGGGACAGGGAGCTGACGCTGTCCCCGGGGCCCGCTGTCGGGTTGCGGGCCGGCCGGGGGTAAGGGTTTGGGGACGGTTGCGCGACTTATCTGCGTGAATCTTGATGATCGGGCGAGGGGCAGCGGCGGGGCCCGTCGCGGCCGGCCCGGCCGCGGCGCTGGCGGCGATGGCTGTTGTCGTGGTCCGGACGGTGACCGGGTGCCGGCTGGCCGGACGTTCGTACGGCGGGGCCATCGCGGGCGGGCCGGCCGGGTCTGGCCGGCCCGCCCCGCCGTGCCGTAGCCTGTGCGGATCTGCCAGGCGGCGGGCCCGGCCGGTTGCGGCGCGGAGGCCGGGGTGGGTGAGCAGCGGATCTGCCCGCGCGAGGCCGCCGAGCTCGAGGCGTGCTTCGCCGCCTGCGCCCAGGGCCTGTTCGGGTATGGCTGCGTGCTGTCCCGCGGGGACCGGGCGCTGGCCGATGACCTGGTGCAGGCGGCGTTCGAGGCGGCCGCGCGGGACTGGGCGGTCGTGCGGTGCCTGACCGAGGGGCAGCGCCGGGCGTGGCTGCGCACCACCGGCGCCAACATCGCGGTGAGCGGCTTCCGCCGCGAGGCGGCCTGGCGGGACCGGCTGCCGCGGATCGAGGCCCGGTACCGCAACGCCGAGGTGGACCTGCCGGCGCAGGCGTTTACCTCGATCGTGCTGGAGCGGTGCTGGCAGATCCTCACCGGCATGCCCGGCCAGCAGCACGCCGTCGCGGCGTTGCGCTGGCAGCACGGGATGAAGCAAGCCGAGATCGCCGCCGCCCTGGGCATGAGCGAAAAGACGGTGAGCGTGCACCTGACCCGGGCACGCCGGCAGCTGATTGCCGAGCTGGGACCGGATTACCCCTTTGCCAGCGAGGACCGGGAAGGACCATCATCATGACCACCGGACGGCGGGCGGACAGCTCATCAGAGGACGAGCTGCGGTCCGACCCCTGCGAGCAGGTCACCGCGCAGAACGTGCGCAGGGCACCGAAAGCCCTTGCGGAGTCCGTCTACGGCGATGCCGCCGGTCCGCAGGCGGTCAGCTTGGCAGACGAGCCCGACAACGAGCAGGTCACCGGGCAGCAGGCGGACTGCCCGCGGGAAGACGAGCTGCTGTCCCGGCTGTACGAACAGGTCACCGAGCAGCAGGCGGCCCGGTTCGCCGCCGGGTACGACATGGCAGCTGGCCTGGACCGGTTCCAGGCCTGGCTGGGCGAGCTCACCGCCACCGGACAGGCCAGCCCGCAAGCCACCCCGGCAGCGGTGGGCGCGGCGCTGCGCGCGGCCCTGGCCGGCTCCAGGGCCGCTGCGCAGGTAACGCGTCCAGCAGACGTGACGGAAACGCTCGCGGCGGGCGCACTCGTCCCCGAGGTACGGTCGGTGCCCGCTGTATGGGACGCTGACCGCGTTGTCACCGAGATCTATCACGGTGAGTACAAGTCGCTCGTGCGGCTTGCCGTGCTGCTGGTCCACGACGCGCCGACCGCCGAGGAGGTGGTGCAGGACGCGTTCGAGGCGATGCACCACGCCTGGCGCCGGCTGCGTGATTCGGACAAGGCGCTGTCCTACCTGCGGCAGGCGGTCGTCAACAGGTCGCGTTCGGTGCTGCGGCACCGTACCGTCATCGACAGGAACGCGCCCAAGCCCGCGCCGGACGAGCCGAGCGCGGAGCAGGGAGCCCTGGCGCTCATCGAGCGCTCTGCCGTGGTCGCGGCGCTGCGCACGCTGCCGGACCGGCAGCGTGAGGCTATCGTCCTGCGATACTACGCCGATCTGTCCGAGGCAGACATCGCCGCGACGATGGGCATTAGCGAGGGTGCGGTCAGGAGCCACACGGCCCGGGCCATGGCGACCCTGACAGCCCTCCTGGAGAGCCAGACATAACAGCGCTGACTTAGCGCGCCAGAGAAACCGTCGGTTCCCTGCCAGCCACAAGGATCACCAGTTGGGATTGTCCTGCCACCCCGTGCGGCGGGAGAACTCCCGGCTCGATCTCCGGGTCGTCACCGTATTGCAGCAGCACCACCTGCCGCACCGCGCCGCCCGGGAAACGCTCTCTGGCCTCAGCGTCGATCTCGCGTTCAATCTCGCCCAGC
>JASHPP010000790.1 GCA_030038035.1 Trebonia sp. | reverse complement strand
ACCGGGCGGGCGGTCAGCGCCGCGGCCGCGCCGGCGGCGACCGCCGTGGCGGCGAAGTCGTGCCCGTCGGCGTGCTCGCCGGGCAGCGCGGCGAACAGGCCGCCTGGCGCGGCTCGGCGGGAGTCGATCACGACCGGTCCGGTGACCACGGCGCCCGGATCGCCGCCCCCGTCGAGCGCGCCGCCGGCGAGCGCGGCGATCTCGGCCAGCGTGAGCGGGATCATGCCAGGTCTCCGCCGCCCGGGGCGGCCCGCCGGGCGAGCGCGGCCGCGGTGACCTCCCTGTCGTCGAACGGCAGCACGCTGTCCCCCGCGTACTGGCCAGTCTCGTGCCCCTTGCCGGCCACGAGCACGACGTCCCCCTTGCCGGCCATGGCGACGGCCAGGCCGATGGCGGCGGCCCGGTCCGGCTCGATGATCACCCGGGCCCGCTCCTCCCGCGGGATCCCGAGCACCCCCTGCAGCATCTCGGCGAGGATGGCCAGCGGATCCTCAGAACGCGGGTTGTCGCTGGTGAACACCGCCACGTCGGCCAGCCGCGCGGCCGCGGCGCCCATCAGGGGCCGCTTGCCGCGGTCCCTGTCGCCGCCGCAGCCGAGCACGATCACCAGGTCGCCCGCGGTCACCGAGCGCAGGGCCCGCAGCACCGCCTCGACCGCGCCTGGCTTGTGGGAGTAATCGACGAACGCGTCGGGTCCTGCGCCAGGGCCGCCCGCCACCCGCTCGAGGCGGCCGGGCACGCCCGGGCAGCCGGCCACGCCGGCGACCGCGTCCTCGAGCCGGACGCCTGCTTCAACGAGCGCCACGATCGCGCCGAGCGCGTTGGCGACGTTGAACGGCCCGGGCAGGCTCAGCGACGCGTCCGCCTCGACGCCACCGGGGCCGACCACGCGGAAGGCCGAGCCGTCGGCGCCGCAGCGCACGTCCGCGGCCCGCCAGTCCGCGTTCCAGAAAGCGCCGGAAGTGGCGTCAGCGCAGAACGTGACGACCGGGACCGACGCCTGCGACACCAGCCTGCGGCCGTACCTGTCCGCCACGTTGACCACGCCCACCGCGCAGTACCGCGGGGTGAACAGCTTCGCCTTGGCCTGGAAATAGTCCTCGAATCCGGCATGAAAGTCCAGGTGGTCCTGCGACAGGTTGGTGAACACCGCCACGTCGTACCTGGTGCCCGCCACGCGGCCAAGCGTCAGCGAGTGGCTGGACACCTCCATCGCCGCGGCGGTGACCCCGCGCTCGGCCATGACGGCGAGCAGCGCCTGCAGTTCCGGCGCCTCCGGGGTGGTCAGCGCGCTCTTGACGCGCTCAGGCCCGATCCTGATCTCCACCCCGCCGACCAGCCCTGTCACGTGACCGGCGGCGCGCAGCCCGGCCTCGGCCAGGTAGCTGGTCGTGGTCTTGCCGCTGGTTCCGGTCACCCCGACCATCGTCATCCGGGTGCTCGGATCGCCGTAGATCCAGCACGACACGTCACCGAGCCGGTCCCGGGGCGACGAGACGACGAACACAGGCACGCCGCTGCGGGCCGCGCGCTCGCGGCCGCCGGGATCGGTCAGGATCGCCACCGCGCCGGCGGCCACCGCCTGATCGCAGTACGCCGCGCCGTGCGTGTGTTCACCGGGGAGGGCGGCGTACAGGTCGCCAGGCCGCACCTGGCGGGAGTCAAGCGTGACGCCGGACAGGCGCCCGGGATCGTTCGGGATGGGCCCTGTTCTGCCCACACCCAGCAGTTCCGCCAGCCCGGACAGGGGCCGCGGCGCCAGGTGTGCGGGTCGGATCACGCCCAGAGGGTATCCAAAATCAGGGCGCATTGAGCCGGACATACGGTGCAACCGCCCCATCGGGCGGTATTTGCAGGGTGGCCAGCGCGAACTTCATCACGTTGTAGAACACCGGGCCCGCGACGACGTCACCGTAATACCCGTACTTGGGGTTCGGGTCCTGCACGTTCACCGCCACGACCACCTGCGGGTCGTTGCCTGGCGCCATCCCGATGTAGCTCGAGCCGTACTCGCACAGCGCGCAGCCCGGGCCGGCCTCCTGCGAGGTGCCGGTCTTGGCGGCGACCGCGTAGCCGGGGATGATGCCCCACGGCTGGTCCGCCGTCTCGTCGACGGCGGGCACCTGCTGCAGGATCGAGATCAGCTCGCGCGCCGTCTTCGGCTGGATCACGCGGCGGCTCGGCGACGGCGCCGCCGGGGTGAACTGCCCGCTGGGGCTGACGGTGCCCTCGACGAGCGTCGGCTGCACCCGGACGCCGTCGTTGGCGATCGTCGCGTACACGCTGGCCATCTGCACCGCGGTCACCGCGACGCCCTGGCCGAACGACAGCGTGTACCGCTCGTCGGCCGCCCACTGCGACGGCGGCGGCAGGATGCCCGCGCTCTCCCCCGGCAGGTTCAGGCCGGACGGCTCGCCGAGCCCGAACGCGCGCAGGTAGTCGTACTGGACCTGGGGCGAGACGTGCTGCACCACCTGGGACATGCCGACGTTGCTCGAGTTCGCGATGATCCCCGCGATCGTGTAGTGCTCGCCGGGCGACCACTCGGCGTCGCGGATCCACTGGCCGCCCTCGTAGATCTGGTAGGGGATGTAGTACGAGCTCATCGGCGTCTGGCCGCCGTGCTCGAACGCGGCGGCGGCGGTGATCACCTTCGCGGTCGACCCGGGCTGGAACACGTCCTGCACCGGCAGGTCGGTGGCGTCGGCCGCGCTGGCCAGCGTGGACTGGCTGTAGGTCGGCCACTGGGCCATGGCGAGGATGTACCCGGTCTTCGGCTGGATGATCACGACCGTGCACTGCTTGGCGTGCATCTGCTGCACCCGCTGCTGGCAGGCCTGCTGCGCCGCGTACTGCAGCGCCGGGATGATCGTGAGCCGGATGCCCGTGCCGCTGCGCGCCGGCGTCTCCGTGCTGCCGGCCAGCGGGATCGGCTGGCCGTCCGTGCTCATCTCGACCTGCTCGCTGCCCGGCGTGCCGGACAGCAGCTTGTTGTACTCAAGTTCGATGCCCGCCTGGCCGCTGATCACGCCGGACTGGCTGACGTTGGTGAAGCCGACGACGTTGGCGGTCGCGTCGCCGTCCGGGTAGGCCCTGGCGTAGCTGGCCGTCAGGTAGATGCCGGTGATGGCGAGCGCGCTGACCTTGTCGCCCTGCGCGGCGGGCAGGTTCTTGGCGAGGACGACGTAGTCCGGCGACGTGGGGTGGCGCAGCAGCGTGAGGATCTGCTGCGCGGGCATGCCGAGCGGGCCGGCCAGCCTGGCCGCGACGCCCGGCCTGTCCGCGGCGGGGATCTGCGGCGGGTCGGCGGTCACCGTGTACGTCTCCACCGTCATCGCCAGGATCTGGCCATTCGCCCCGTAGATGGTGCCGCGCAGCGCGGGCAGCGTGAGCGTCGTGAGCTTTTCCGCCGCGGCCTTGTACCGGTATATGCCGGACTCCATGCCCTGGATCTGCACCAGGCGGCCGGCGAACAGGGTGAGCACGAACGAGATGGCGAGCAGCGTGACGCCGAGCCGGCGGGCCGGGTCGGCGCGGCGCGCGAGAATCCAGCGCGGCCGGCGCGGCCTGCTGGGTCCGTTGAGGCGGCTGGGGCGCTCGGGGCGGCTGGGGGGC
>JASHPP010000789.1 GCA_030038035.1 Trebonia sp. | reverse complement strand
CCGGCCGCCGCGCGGGCCGTCGTCACCAGCCGGTACAGCACGTACGCGCCGACCGCCGCGCCGCCGAGCGTCGGCAGCGCGTACCCCGCGGACGCGTTCGGCCGCGTGAGCGCCGCCCAGAGCCCGATCGCCGCGAACACGCACAGGCCGGCCAGGCCCCACGACAGCCGCCGGACGGCGAGCATGCCGACCGCGATCGCGTACAGGAACACCACGACGACGACGCCGGTGAGCAGCGCGTTCTTGTCGTTGGTGCCGAACGTCGCGATCGCCCAGTTGTGCACCGGCAGCGGAGTCAGGGTGATCGCCGCCTGCCCGACGGCGTCCACAGGCGAGGACTGCGGGATCGACAGGCCTGCGAGCAATTGCGCGACACCCATGGCCACCGCGGCGGTCACCACGCCGCAGACCGCGCCCGTGAACCTGCCCGGGAGCCTACTTCTGCTAGTCATGCAGTTTTAGTCCGTTGCGCTCGCCCGCCGTTACACGATTATGCGATCACGCTACCCGCGGGCAGCCGCCCCCGGCCGTTCGGGAAAATCTCTTTGTTATTACCGTTCGTCATCGAAAACCCAACGAGTAGGCGAACCGTGGAAATCGCTGTGCAGCATGCTGAACACGCGCTGTGGCCGCACGCCGATCGTCGCGTTCTTGGCCGGGTCGAGGAAATCGACGCCGAGTCCGGTGCGGTACTTGGCGTTCATCAAGTCGATCACGCGCTGCAGGACAGCGGGATCGGTCACGAAGCGCGCCACGCCCTCGACGATCACCGGGTCGGACGCGTCCTCCGTGGACACGCAGCACCGCGGGTCGGCGCGAAGGTTGAGCACCTTCCGCGATTTCGCTGCGGACGTAAACCATAGTGTGCTGTCGTCCCACATGCCCCAGACCGGCATCGTGTGCGGGCGCCCGTCGGGCCAGACGCTGACCACCCAGTAGTTCCGGGCAGCGGTGAGCCGTTCGGCCGCCCAGGACCAGTGCAGGAGCCCGCTCCCTTGTTCCGGCCCGGCGACTTCGTATCCGGGCATATAGGGCCTACTGACCCGAGGGATCCCCATGCCGACGTGTCTACCATGCGACAACGCCCGCTCGGGCGACTAACGTTGGCCTTCGTGTCTGATGACCGGGTTAGTGCTGGTCAAACAGGTAACCTAGCGAGTGTTGCCGGCCGTGTCAACGACAAGGCGGTTGACAAAGCCCCGGAACGCCGAACTTCACGGTCGTAGCCGCAGGTCAGCGGGCCGGGCGCGCAGGGTAGTAACTCGGGCGCTTGTCAACAGCCAGGTGGCAAAGGATGCTCAGCCGGGCATTCCCGCACATGCAGACGCTCGGAGCCGTGGCAAGTCTGATCAACGTGCGCCGTTTGGGCTCCGGGCAGATGCAGGCTATGAGGTCGGCACTGCCTAGTAGGCGATGCCGCCCCGGAGTGCCGCCCTGATCCCGCGTGCCGTCTCGGTGAGCGACCAGGCGTTCTGCGCGGTGTGCTGGCTGGCCTTCTCGGCGTCGTCGAGCGGCTCGTGCTCCAGGCCGTGGCCCGGCCGGTAGTCCCCGAGCGGGTCGCCCTGTGAGCCGTCTCGTGTCGCGTCCGTCATGCGCGTGTGCGCGTTCCACAGCTCGTCGGGATGCGGGGTCGCGGGCACCGTGAACTGCGCCACCACCTGGCCCCGGTGTGCGGTCACCGGGATTCGTAACGAGCCGCCGAGAGCGGGTGTGAAGTCGTCCATGTCCATCTGGGTCTCCATCTCTGCCCGGCGTCCCGAGCGTGCACGTCGTGCAGATCCATTGTCCCAGCGGGGGCGGCACTGTTCGGTTACATGCTGGCCTGGGTGGCGGGCCGGCAAGAAGTGGCCTTCCTGATGCGGAGAAGCGCTGCCACTGGTTGGTCGCGGGGATCAGGGCTGGAGAGACTGGCGGATGTCCTTGAGCAACAGGTACAGATGCATGGGGTCGGTCGGGCTAGCCGTGAACGCGGGCACCAGGTGAAGATAGAACTTCTTCGCATCATCGGTCTCGCAGTGAATCGGGAGTCCCCGGCAGCCGATTTCGTCCGAGAGACCGAGTAGCCGCGTCATCACGTCATTCAGCAGGACGGCCCCCAGACCCCGGCCCTCGTACCTGATGTCCACCCCTAGGCGGGCCAGGAGTGCGACGGGCTGGGGATACCGTCCCGTTCCTTTTCGCATACGCGGCGGCAAGCACGTGAGATCACCCACTGAGGCCATGCACCAGGCGTAGTAGGCAATGACCGTATCGTCCTCGCCCGCCACAACGAAGACCCTGGTGGTGCCACTGGCGTGAGCCTGACGGGCATGCTGGTGCAGCCAGTCCGTCTGTTCCTGGGACCGGCACTCGAAACCGGAGAGGATGTGCCCGGAGGACAACGGCACCGGGTCGATGTTCACCAGGATGCCCTTGCCTTCGCGGCCCGCTCCCGCAGCGTCCGGAGTTCGGGGAGGTCACGAGCCGGCCGCGAGTTGATGCGCTCCCACTCTGCCCACTGCTCGTCGTTGAGCGTGAAGCTCGTCCGGTCGGCCAGCGCCCTCTGAGCGGCGAGGACCAGGTTCGACTCCGCGAAGTCGGAGAGGGTGGTCCCGGTTGCTTCGACGGCCCGATCGATCAGCGCCCGAGACTCGGGCATGAGCCTCAGTGACATCCGGTCGCTACGCGCCCGGACAGCCGCACGGTCCCGCGTGTCCCTGGCCATGATTCCTTCTTCCTTCGTGGACGTACAATGTATGTCCACTGTACCATGCGGCCCGAACAGCCTGGATGCTGCCACTGTCCATGTGCGCCCGTAGCCTGGCTCCTGGGTGAGGGGGAGGTGCCGATCTGGTCAGGGGCGATTGCCTGTGCCACTGTTCCCGGATGACCGCTGAACTCTGCGCGCGAAACCAGG
>JASHPP010000788.1 GCA_030038035.1 Trebonia sp. | reverse complement strand
GTGATCCGCTATTCGGGGACGGCCACTGAATTGCGGGATAATCCCGATATGCTGCACTCCGCGTATCTGCTGCGCGGCAGCGACTCACGTCCCGAACAGCCCGCGGCCCCCGCCGCCCAACCCCGGGGAAAAGCCAATTAACAATATCCAGAACGGGCCGTGGCGGCTCTCAGCGGCCCGCCATTCCGCCATTTCAGGGATTACCTTACCCGCCATTATCACCGTATCGGAGATAATGGCGATATTTACCTCATGATGCGGCCAGGCGCCTTGCTGGCGGTCTGCGGATCATATATCTTCCTGACATCGGCGTCCGGAGTGGAGGTGGTCGGCGCTCATGAACGACCAGGCCGACAGCGGGAAGGAAGGCCAGCGCGGGCTCGCGCTCGACGGGGTGCGAGTGCTCGACCTCACCCATCAGGTGGCAGGCCCGTCGGCGACGCTCATGCTGGCGTATCTCGGGGCCGAGGTCGTCAAGGTCATCGTGCCCGGCAGCAGGGACAGCTACGACGCGGTCCCGTTCTACCTGAACAACGCCAGCAAGAAGTCCATCGAGCTTGACCTCAAGTCGCCGGCCGGCCTGCGGACCGCGCTGCGCCTCGCCGAGCGCGCGGACATTTTCGTCGAGAACTTCAGCCCGGGGGTCATCGAACGCCTTGGCCTCGGCTGGGACACGCTGCGGCAGCTGAACCCACGGCTGATTTACGCGCAGGTCAAGGGGTTCGCCGCCGATTCGCCTTACCGCGACTTCCCCTGCTTCGACCCGATCGCGCAGGGCTTTTCCGGCGGGTCGAGCGTGACCGGCGAGCCCGACGGCCTGCCGATGAAGCCGGGCCCGGACGTCGGCGACACCGGCACGGGGATGGTCCTGGCCGGCGGCATCCTCGCCGCGCTGTACCAGCGCGAGAAGGACGGGCTCGGCCAGCGGGTCGAGATCGCGATGACCGACCAGGTCGCGACGTTCATGCGGATCCACTACGGCTGGCCGATCGAGCGCGGGACCGACACCCCGCGGTTCGGGAACCGGCCCCCGTTCCTTGTCACGACCGCCCCCTCCGACATCTACCCGTGCCCGCCGTTCGGCCCGAGCGATTACGTGCACATCCACTGCGGCAGCGACCGTCAGTGGGAGCGGATGGCCAGGCTCATGGGCAGGGCGGACTTGCTCGGCGACGAGCGGTTCGCGACGATGGCCAGCCGCGGCGAGCACAAGGCCGACGTGGACGAGGCGGTCCGCGCGTGGACCGCGACGCTGGACAAGATGGAGGCGATGCGCGCGCTTGGCGCGGCCGGCGTGCCGGCCGGAGCGCTGCGCTCGACCACCGAGGTGCTGGCGGACACCGACCTGCGGGAGCGGGGGATCTTCGTCACGGTCGACGACCCCCGGCGCGGTCCTGTGACGATCCCCGGCTACCCGGTCCGCATGTCCCGCTCGCCCGCGCGGGTGACGGCGCCCCCGCAGCCTGGACAGCACACCGCGCAGGTGCTGCGGGACTGGCTCGGCGAGGACGCCGCCGCGCTGGGCCTGGAGGCGGGGCGGGGCGTGTCCAGGTGATCAGGCGCGAGGTGGCGATCGTCGGGATCGGCCAGACCGGCTACGCCAAGGCGCTGCCGTCCACCGCGTGGGAACTGGCCGTCGAGGCCGTGCTCGCGGCCCTGGCGGACGCCGGGATCGACCCCGCCGACGTGGACGGGATGTGCCGGTTCGCGCCGCCGTTCGAGCCGGTCAGCGAGCCGATGCTGGTCCGCGCGCTGGGCATACCCGAGCTGAGGTTCTTCGCCGAGTCCCCGCTGGGCGGTGAGGCCCTTGGCGCGGTCATCGCCCACGCCGCGGCGGCGATCATGGCCGGCCTGGCCAGGACCGTCGTGGTGTACCGGGCGCTCAGCCAGAGCAAGGGGGGACGGTTCGGGAGAGCGGACAGGGCAGGGCCGTCGGGCCAGCCGGCCGCGGCCACCAGCGCCGACATCGTGGTGCCCGAGGAGGACAACCGGTCCTTCGCCTGGCCGTACGGCCTGATGTCGCCCGGGCAGCTGTTCGCGCTGTGGGCGCGGCGGTACGCCGCCGTCCACGGCCTGACGGACGAGGACCTCACGACCGCGCTCGGCTCGATCGCGATCACCCAGCGGCGCTACGCGAACAACAACCCCGCGGCGATGATGCGGGACAGGAAGATGGACTGGGACGACTACCGCAGCGCGCGGATGATCAGCGAGCCGCTGCGCCTGTTCGACCTGTGCCTGGAGAACGACGGCGCCTGCGCCTACGTGCTGACCAGCGCCGACGTCGCGGGAAGCCTGCGCGCCGACCCGGTGTACGTGCTGTCGGCCACCCAGACGCTCAGCCCCTACCGCGAGCCGATGGGCATCTACGCCGACGGCGAGCTGCTCGAGCTGTTCCCGCCGGCCACCGCCGGGCGGCTGTTCGAGCAGGCCGGGGTGACCAGGCAGGACATCGACGTCGCCGAGTTCTACGACGCGACGTCGTACATGCCGCTGCGGTCCCTGGAATCCTACGGGTTCGTGCCGGACGGCCAGGCCTGGCGGTACGTCGCCGAGGCCGGCACGGGACCCGGCAGCCCGCTGCCTGTCAACACGCACGGCGGCCACCTGTCGGAGGCCTACCTGCACGGCATGAACGGCGTGCTCGAGGCGGTCAGGCAGCTGCGCGGCACGGCCTGCAACCAGGTGGCAGGCGCGGAGATAGCGCTGGTCGGGGCGCCGGCGGGCAGCGCCATGATCCTGGCCAGATGAGAGCGAGAGCGAGCAGAGCGAGGTGACCTGATGGCGATCATCCCCGCGGTCACGGACCTGACCCGGCCGTACTGGGACGGCGCCCGCGCCGGCCGGCTGGTCACCCAGCGCTGCGCCTCGTGCGGGAACAGCTGGCACCCGCCGCTGCCCGCCTGCCCGCACTGCCACGGCACCGACATCGGCTGGCAGCAGGTGTCCGGCGCGGGGACCGTCTACACCTACACCGTCGTGCGGCACGCGACGCACGCCGCGCTCGCGGACCAGGTCCCGTACGTGATCGCGATCGTCGAACTCGCCGAGGGACCCCGGCTCGTGGCCGGGATCACCGGCTGCGCGCCGCAGGACGTCCGGGTCGGGCTGCCGGTCCAGGTGTGCTTTACCGCGGTCACGCCCGAAGTCACGCTTCCGTACTTCGAGCCGCCCACCCCGCCCACCCCGCCCACCCCGGCCTGATAACAGCAAGAGGCAACCAAACGGCAGGAGCTTACGACGATGGGACTGCTCAACGGCAAGGTGGCGTTCGTCACCGGCGCGGCACGCGGCCAGGGCAGGTCGCACGCGCGGCGGCTGGCCGAAGAAGGCGCCGACATCATCGCCATCGACGCCTGCGCCACGCAGGACTGGCTGACCTACCCGCTCGCCAC
>JASHPP010000787.1 GCA_030038035.1 Trebonia sp. | reverse complement strand
CTACCTGGACTCGGTGACCTACCGCTGGGGCGTGGACTCGAACGTCCAGCTGCTGCAGCTGGAGAACGGCGCGGTCGACCTGCTCGGCGCCGGGATCCCGTCCTCGCAGGCCGCGCACGTGCTGGCCACGCCGGCCCTGGCCGCGCTGACCCAGCAGCGGCCCTCACCGGGCAACCTGTGGCTGACGATCTACATGGACAAGGCGCCGTTCAGCAACCCGCAGGTGCGCCAGGCCCTGAACTGGGCGGTGGACAGGGAGGCGATCGGCCGGGTGACCTACGGCACGTTCAGCCCGTGGGGGGCGCCGTTCCCCGCCCAGATCGCCGACTTCACCCCGACCTTCGCCCCGTACGGCTACGACCCGGCCAGGGCCCGCCAGCTGCTGGCCGAGGCCGGCTACCCGCACGGCTTCTCCGCGGTACTCACCGTGAACGCGGACGACCCCTACCCGACCATCGCCCAGATCGTGCAGGCGCAGCTCGGCGCGGTAGGCGTGGACATCTCGCTGAACCAGGTCTCGGGCAACGCGCTGCTCAGCCTGGAGGAGTCCGCGCAGACCGGCGCCACCCGCCTGCAGCTGGACACCGACGACTGGTACGAGGTGCAGCCGACCCCGGCGGATGAGGTGGACGCGCTGTACGTCACCGGGGCGTCGTCCAACTACAACTCCTACTCCAACCCCCAGGTAGACGCCCTGGCCGCGCAGGCCAGGGCGATGTTCGACCAGACCGCGCGGAACCAGGTGTACGCCCGGATCCAGCAGATCATCGGCGAGGACGCCCCGTTCGTGTTCCTGGAGTCCGCGCTCTGGCTGGCCGGGGTCGGCCGGCGGATCCGCAACTACCAGTACCGCGGTGAGACCTACAGCTACTACGACCGGATGTGGGTGTAGCGATGACCGCGGTAGCCACCATCCCGGCGCCGGGAACGGCCGCGACCGGCGCGCGTACCCGCCGGGGCGCCCGCTGGCCGGCCACGCTGATCGCGGGCAGCTCGCTGCTGCTGGTCTTCGCGGGGATCGCGATCGGCGCGCCCGCCTTCGGTAACCCCCTGCACCAGGACCTGATCAACGGCCTGAGCCCGACCGGCCTGCCGCTGGGGCTCAGCTGGGCGCACCCGCTCGGCACCGACACGCTGGGCCGCAGCGAGCTGGCCCGGCTGGCCTTCGGCATCAGGACATCGGTGATCGTGGCGCTGGTCGCCAACGTGACCAGCATCGCGATCGGCGCCGCCGTCGGCCTGCTGGCCGGCTTCTTCGGCGGCCTGCTCGAGGCGGTCCTGATGCGGATCACCGACGTCGGCCTGGCCTTGCCGTACACGCTGGCCGCGCTCGTCATCGCCGGGCTGATGCCGGCCGGGCTGACCCGGGTGATCGTGATCATCACCGCGCTGTTCTGGGCCTATCCGGCCCGGCTGGTCTACGGCGAGGTGCTGCGGCTGCGGCACCGCGGTTTCGTGGAGTCCGGCGAGGCGATGGGCGCGAGCGGGGTCGCGGTGGTGCGCAGGCACCTGGCCCCGCACATGTTCCCGCTGCTGGCCGCCTACTCCCCGCTGAACGCGGCGTCCGCGGTGGTGTTCGAGGCGACGCTGTCCTACCTGGGGGCGGGGATCAACCCGCCCACGGCCTCGCTCGGCAACATGATCTCCGACGGCCAGGACGCGCTCGGCTACGCGCCGCACCTGCTGCTTGTGCCCGCCGTGGCGATCTTGCTGCTCACGCTGTCGTTCCTGCTGATCGGCGAGGGCCTGAAGGCGCGCAACCCCGACCTTGCGAGGGTGTCATGGCTCGGTCGCTGATCCGCCGCCTGGGCTACGGGCTGATCGCCGTGCTCGGCGTGGCCGTGCTGTGCTTCCTGGCCGAATTCGTCGTGCCAGGCGACCCGGCGCGCGCGCTCGCCCCGCGGGCGCAGAGCGCGGCCGTCCTCGAGAACATCCGGATCCAGCTGCACCTGAACGAGCCGCTCGCGGTCCAGTTCGCCGAATACTTCGCCAACCTGTTCCGCGGCAACCTCGGCACCTCCTACGTGCAGCGGCAGAGCGTGATCAGCCTGATCGCGCCGCGGCTTGTCACCACCGGCTGGCTGGCGCTGGCCGGGGTGGTCGCCGAGGTCGTCATCGGCGGCTCGCTTGGCCTGCTGGCCACGCTCTACCCCCGGGTGCGCGCCGCGGTGAGCACGGTGAACCTGACCCTGCTGGCCATGCCGCAGTTCGTGGTCGGCCTGATCCTGCTGCTCGTGTTCGGCTTCCGGCTGCACATGGCGCCGGTCACCGGCGGGGCGGGCCCGGCCGAGATCGTGCTGCCCGCGCTGACCCTGGGCCTGGTCGGGGCGCCGTGGTACGCGCAGATCGTCGCCGACCAGATGGCTGACTCGCTGTCGTCGGCGTATGTGCGGACCGCGGTCGCCAAAGGGCTGACCGACCGCCACATCCTGCGCGATCACGTGCTCCGCAACGTGGCGTCCCCCGTGCTCACGATGATCGGCATGGACCTGGGCTCCTACCTGTCCGGCGTGGTGACCGTGGAGGTGGTGTTCGGCTGGCCGGGGATCGGGCTGCTCGCCGTCGAATCGCTGCAGAACCTGGACCGGCCGGTCGTGATGGGCACCGTGCTCGTCGGCGCGGTGGCGGTGGTCGTCTTCAACCTGCTCGCCGACCTGCTGCGAATGTTCGTTGACCCGCGGACCAGGCAGGATCCGGCATGACCGCCATGGACGACAGGCCGGCCTGCGCGGCGCTTGAGGTCGATGACCTGCGGGTGCGCTACGGCGAACTGCTCGCGGTGGACGGCGCCAGCCTGCGCGTCGCCCCCGGCCAGGCGGTCGCGCTGATCGGGGAGACCAGCAGCGGCAAGAGCTCGCTCGCGCTCGGCGTCGCCCGGCTGCTCGCCCCCTCGGCGGCGGTGACCGGCCGGGTCGCGATCGCGGGCTGCGACGCCTCCGCGATGAGCGGGCGGGAGTTCCGGTCCAGGCGGGCCGGCCTGCTCGGCTATATCGCCCAGGACGCGATGGCCGCGCTCAACCCGGTGCGGCCGGTGGGCAAGCAGATCGGCGAGCTGTTCCGGGTGCACCGCGGGATGTCCGGCCAGCAGGCGACGGCGCAGGCGGTGCGCGAGCTGGCGCGGGTGCGGATCGACCGGCCGGAGCTTGTCGCCCGCCGCTACCCGCACCAGCTTTCCGGCGGCATGCGGCAGCGGGTGATGATCGCGATGGCGGTGGCGCTGTCGCCGCCGCTGCTGATCGCGGACGAGTCGACCACGGCGCTTGACGTGTCCACCCAGGCGGAGATCCTCGCCCTGCTCGGCGTCCTGAAGGCGGAAACAGGCGCCGGGATCTTGTGGATCACCCACGACATGGGCGTGGTGGCCGAACTCGCCGACTGGGTCGCGGTCATGTACGCCGGCCGGATCGTCGAGCAGGGCCCGGTGCACGCGATCTTCGATCACCCCGGTCATCCCTACACCGCGGGCCTGCTGCGCACCCGGCGCGACCTGCGGACGGGCCGGCCAGGCACGCCGCTGTTCCAGATACCGGGCGCACCGCCGGCGCCGTCCGCCCAGCGGACCGGATGCGCTTTCGCGCCCAGGTGCCCGCGCTCGTCGGCGGTCTGCGCGGACCAGGCCCCGGGGCTTGAGCCGGTGGCGGGCGGGCGGCTGGTGGCCTGCCACCATCCCGTGCCGCCCGGCGACGGGCACCAGGCCGCCGACCAGGCTGAGGAGGTACGGTCATGATCCGGCAACAGGCGACCGACGTCACGCGGGACGGCAGCCGGACGTTCGCCCCGGCCGCCGTCTCCCTCCCTGGCGCCGCGCCCGCGGGCGGCACGCGAGCACGCGAGCGCGTCGTCCTCGGCTTTGACTCGGTCAGCAAGTACTACCGCGGGATGCCCGCCCTCGACGACGTCAGCCTGTCGCTGACCAACGGCTCGACGCTCGGCCTGGTCGGCGAGTCCGGCTCGGGGAAGACCACCTGCGTCCGGCTGGCGCTCGGACTTGAGCGCCCGTCGGCGGGACGGCTCACCTTCGACGGCGCGGACTACCCGCACGGACGGCGGAGCCTGCGGCGCGTGCGCAGGCAGATCGGGTTCGTGCTGCAGGATCCCTACGACTCCCTCGACCCGAGAATGCGGCTGCGGGACATAGTCCGCGAGCCGCTGCGGATCCACCGGCTCGGGGACCGCGACACCGACGAGCGGGTGGGCGAGCTGCTGACCGCCGTCGGGCTGCCCGATGCCCCGCTGGACAGCTACCCGTCCAGGTACTCCGGCGGCGGCCGGCAGCGGATCGCGATCGCCCGCGCGCTGATCTGCGACCCCGCCGTGCTGATCTGCGACGAGCCGACCTCCAGCCTTGACGTGTCGATGCAGGCGCAGATCGTCAACCTGCTGCTCGAGGCCAAGCGCAGCAGGGACCTGTCGATGCTGTTCGTCAGCCACGACCTGGACCTGATCGGGCGGATCGCGGACACCCTCGCGGTGATGTACCGCGGCCGGGTGGTGGAGACCGGGCCTGCCGAGCTGGTCCGCAGCCGGCCGCGTCACCCGTACACCAAGTCGCTGCACGACGCGATCCCCACCGACCACCCGGCGCTGCGGCGGCTGGCGGTCGGCGGGAACGGCGCCGTCCGGGACGGGGCCGGCGGCGCGGAAAGGCCCGCCCCCGGGCCGGCCGGGGCGGCCGGGGCAGCCGGGGCGGCCGGGCCGCCCGGGGCGGGCGCCGCGCAAGGCTGCGTGTTCGCCGCCCGCTGCCCGCGCGTCCAGGCTCGCTGCCACGCCGAGCGGCCCCCGCTCGTGCGCGAGGCCGACGGCAGGTCCCACGCCTGCTTCTTCCCGCTGGCAGGTGATGCGGGCAGGTAGGCGGGTGCGCCGCTGCCGGGCCGCGTCAGGTGCCGCCGCGAGTCAGTCAGAACGGACGCCGGCGACTGCCCCGCGCTCGCGATGACGCAGCAGAGGCGGCACGCTTCGTTCGGTATCTGCGCAGGGAAGCGGATCGGGACGGGAGCGGGCGATCAGGCGGGGAGCTCAGCGGTCGCTTCCCCGGGCTGCGGCAGCGCGCGGACCGCGCCGTCCGTGTAGGTGACGGCGTTCGCCGCGGTCGCCGGGACGCGCGTGCCTGGCAGCACCACGCCCACGAGGTTCAGCGGGTCGGCGGCGGACAGCCGGATCGTCTCGCCGTCGCGGGGCTGCCTGCGCACCTGGCGCAGCGCGTCCACCGCGTCCGGGTGCGCGAACTGCTCGCCGCTGAAGCCGCTGACGAACCGGCCGCCGCGGACCAGGCCGCGGGCCTCAAGGCGCCGGAACGCCCACAGGACCTCGCGCCATGGCAGCGCGATGTTCTCCCGGACAAGCAGGTCGCGGAACACCACGCCCCACCGTGCCGCCAGCTGCTCGGCGACCGCCTCGGCCAGCTCGTCCGGGTCGTAGTCCGAGACCGCCGGCGGCAGCAGCGACCACCGGCCCGCGGTCCGCGTGGCGTGCTGGCCGGCCCGCCGCAGGCTCCGCCGCGACGCCGCGAACCCGGCGCCCGCCAGCAGCCGCCTGGCCAGCAGCGACCGGACCGCGC
>JASHPP010000786.1 GCA_030038035.1 Trebonia sp. | reverse complement strand
GGCGGGGCGGTCGGCTCGCTGATCGGGATCGTGGGCGGCTACCTGGGCGGCTGGTTCGACCTGCTGATCATGCGGCTGATCGACATGCTGCTCGCGCTGCCCGGCCTGCTGCTCGCGCTGATCTTCATCGCGGCGCTGCCGCGAACCCTGTCGAACGAGATTTTCGCGATCGCGATCGCCTCGGTCCCCATCTTCGCCCGCGTGCTGCGCGGCCAGGCCGTCCAGGTGCGCAGCCGGCCGTTCGTGGACGCGGCGGTCGTGTCCGGGCTGCGCCGCCGCACGATCGTGATCAGGCACGTCATCCCGAACTGCGTGGCACCCGCCATGGAGCTCGCCACCGTGTACGTCGGGGTGGCGATCGTGATCGCCGCCTCGCTCAGCTTCCTCGGCCTCGGCCCGAGCGAGGTGGTGCCGGACTGGGGCACGCTGATCCAGAGCGGCCAGGGCTACATCGACCACGACTGGTGGATCTCGGTGTTCCCCGGCGTGACAGTGACGCTCGCCGTCATCGCGCTCAGCATCCTCGGGGATCGGCTGCGGGGCGCGCTGGAGCCGGTCCGTGGCTGAGCTTTCCGATACAGAACGGACGGTGGCGCCTCGCTCCGGCCGCGGGCTGTCCGTCCAGGGGCTGTCGATCAGCTACGACTCCCCGTGGGGCACGAGGAGCCTCGTCAGGGACGTCAGCTTCGACATCGGCCCCGGGCAGATCGTCTGCCTGGTGGGCGAGTCGGGCAGCGGCAAGACGCTGACGGGCCGTGCGATCACGGGCCTGGTGCGGCATTCGGCGCGGCTGCGGGCGACGGGCACGATCACTTTCGGCGGGCGGGAGCTGACCGCGCTGCCCGAACGCGAGCTGCGCCGCATCCGCGGCGGGCAGATCGGCATGATCTTCCAGGACCCGACGGCCGCGCTTGACCCCGTGATCCGCGTCGGCGACCAGATCGCGGAGGCGATCGCCAGGCACGGCACGGCGGACGGGCGGCGCGCCAGGCGGCGCAAGGTGACCGAGCTGCTCACCCAGGTCGGCATCACCGACCCGGAGCTGCGGGCCCGTCAGTTCCCGCACGAGATCTCCGGCGGCATGTGCCAGCGGGTGCTGATCGCGATCGCGCTGGCCGGCGACCCGAGCCTGCTGATCGCCGACGAGCCGACGACGGCGCTCGACGTCACCATCCAGGCGCAGGTGCTCGACCTGATCAGTCAGCTGTGCAGCGAACGCCGCATGTCGGTCCTGCTGATCACCCACGACATGGGCGTGGCCGCGCAGCTGGCCGACCAGGTCGTCGTGATGTACGCCGGATCCGTGGTGGAGATCGCGCCGGTGGCCGCTTTCTTCCTGCGGCCAGGCCACCCCTATAGCCTCGGCCTGGTGCAGGCGGTCCCCCGGGTGGACGCACCGCGCGCGCGGCGCCTGCCGGCCATTCCCGGCACCGTCCCCGAGGCCGCCGACCGGCCGCCCGGCTGCCCGTTCCAGGCCCGCTGCCCGCTGAAGCTCGCGGTGTGCGAACGCGAGCAGCCGCCCCTGGCGGCGGCCGGCCAGTCCCCCGGCCCGCAGTCCCCCGGCCCGCGGCACCTCGTCGCCTGCCACCGGTCGGCCGAGTTGCTTGCCGGCGGGCTCACCGTATGGTCCGCGACGGCGGTGACGTCATGACGGGCGGGGCCGGTCCTGCCGACGCCGGCCGGGCACACGCCGGCCTGGGTCCCGTCGTGGAGGTCAGCGACGTCGTCAAGCGTTACCGGCTCCGCGGCGCGGGCGGGCGGACGGTGCGCGCGCTCGACGGCGTGTCGCTCACGGTCGGCAGGCAGCGCACGTACGGCCTCGTCGGGGAGTCAGGCTCAGGCAAGACGACACTGGGCCGGGTGCTGCTCCGGCTTGAAGACCCGGACTCGGGACAGATCACCTTCGACGGGCAGGACTGGCTCGCCCAGCGCGGCGAGCGGCTCCGCCAGGCGCGCAAGGAGATCCAGGCCATCTTCCAGGATCCGCTCGGCTCACTGGACCCGAGGCGGACAGCCGGCTACGCGATCGGCGAGGCGCTCGCGGCGCACGGCCTGGCGGGGGACAAGGCGGCGCGCGAACGGCAGGCCGCCGGGCTGCTCGACATCGTCGGGCTGCCCGCCGAAGTGGCCCGCCGCCATCCCGCCGAGCTGTCCGGCGGGCAGCGCCAGCGCGTGACGATCGCTCGGGCGATCGCCGTCCGCCCGAAGTTCGTCGTCTGCGACGAGCCGACGTCCGCGCTCGACGTGTCGGTCCAGGCGCAGATCATCAACCTGCTGTCCGACCTTCAGGAGTCGCTCGGCGTCAGCTACCTGTTCATTTCGCACAGCCTCGCCGCCGTGCGGCACATCGCCGACCGGGTAGGCGTGATGTACCTCGGGAAGATCGTGGAGGAGGGGCCGGCGAGCAGGCTCTTCAGCGCGCCGCAACACCCGTACACCAGCGCGCTGCTCGCCGCCGCCCCCGTTCCCGACCCCAGCGCCGCCCCCGCCCGCGGTGCCGGTACTCGCCACCTCGGCGGCGAGGTCCCGTCCGCGGCCGTGCTGCCGTCCGGGTGCCGGTTCAGGCTGCGCTGCCCCCGCGCCCAGGCCGTCTGCGCCCAGGAGGAGCCGCTGCTCAGCGAGGTATCGGCAGGCCACGCGGTCGCCTGCCACTTCCCCGGCCCCAGCTTAGAGAGGTGGCGTTCAGATGGCGATTCCCGTCGACTCCGCCCCCGTCATCGGATCGCTGTCGCTGCTGGTGCCGGGCAGCTTCACCGATAGCGATCCCTATCGGGGTCTGGAGAACACCCTGCGGCTTTTCGAGTACGGGGAGCAGCTGGGCCTCGACGGGGCATGGATACGCCAGCAGCACCTGGTCCCCAACGTGTCCTCCGCGCCGGTGTTCCTCGCCGCCGCGTCGCAGCGCACCCGGCGCGTCGAACTCGGCACCGCGGTCATCCCGATCGGTTACGAGAGCCCGTTCCGCCTGGCCGAGGACCTGTCGATGGCCGATGTGCTGTCCCGGGGGCGGCTGCAGGTGGGGTTCAGCGCCGGCACCCCGACGAACTCCGAGCTGCTGGCCGGGCTGGTCTTCGACGGCGACTGGCGCGGCTACGACTTCTCCCACGCCCGGATAGCCAGGCTGGCGGACAATCTCCGGGGAGAGTTCCTTGGCGGCGCGGACACCGTCGTGCCGCACCCGGCCGGGCCGCAGCGGCCCAGGCTCCAGCCGCACAACCCAGGCCTGGCCGAGCGGCTGTGGTACGGGGCGGGCAGCCTGCGATCGGTGGCGTGGGCGGCCGAGCACGGGCTGCATCTGGTGGTCGGCAACATCTGCGCGGGCGAGGGGCTGGACACCGACGACTTCGGCACCGCACAGCTGTCCCAGATCCGCACCTACCGGCAGAAGTTCACCGGCCCCGGCCGCCCAAGGGTGGTGGCCGGCCGGGTCATCGTGCCGCTGGACAGCGCGGACGCCGCCACCCGTGGCAAGTACCGCGAGTATCAGGCGTCGCGCCACCAGCGGACCCTGGCCCCGATAGGCGAGCGGCGCATCCTGATCGCCCGCGACCTGGTAGGAACCTCGGCGGAGATCGTCGAGTGGCTGCGCGCCGACCCGGTGCTCGCGGAGGTCACCGAGCTCCAGCTAGAACTGCCTTACGCGTTCGCGCACGAGGAGTATCGGCAGATCCTGTTCGACGTCGCCGCGTCGATCGCACCGCGGCTCGGCTGGTCGCCGCCGGCGTGACCTCAGGTGATGCTCAGGCCC
>JASHPP010000115.1 GCA_030038035.1 Trebonia sp. | reverse complement strand
ACGCAGTTCGACTACCCGACCTGCGAGGCCCTCGGCCTGCTGAAGATGGACTTCCTCGGCCTGCGGAACCTGACGATCATGTCCGACGCGGTCAGCGCGATCGAGAAGAACCGCGCGATCACGATCGACCTCCTCAGCCTCCCGCTGACCGACAAGCCCACCTACGACCTGCTCGCCCGCGGTGACACCCTGGGCGTATTCCAGCTGGATGGCGGGCCGCTGCGCAGCCTGCTGCGGCTGATGAGGCCGGACAATTTCGAGGACATCTCCGCGGTCATCGCGCTGTACCGGCCCGGCCCCATGGGCGTGAACAGCCACACCAACTACGCGCTGCGCAAGAACGGACAGCAGGAGATCACCCCGATCCACGCCGAACTCGAAGATCCGCTGAAAGAGATGCTCGAGCCGACCTTCGGCCTGATCATCTACCAGGAGCAGGTGCAAAAGGCCGCCCAGATCCTGGCCGGCTACTCACTCGGCCAGGCGGACCTGCTCAGAAGGGCCATGGGCAAGAAGAAGAAGGAGATCCTTGACAAGGAGTTCGTCCCGTTCCGGCAGGGCTGCCGGGAGCGCGGCTACTCCGACGCGGCGATCAAGACCGTGTGGGACGTGCTGGTCCCGTTCGCGGACTACGCGTTCAACAAGGCGCACTCCGCGGCCTACGGCCTGGTCTCCTACTGGACCGCCTACCTGAAGGCGAACTACCCGGCCGAGTACATGGCGGCCCTGCTCACGAGCGTCGGCGACGACAAGGACAAGTCCGCGCTCTACCTGAGCGAATGCCGCCGCATGGGGGTCAAGGTCCTGCCGCCCGACGTGAACGCCTCCGCCGCCACGTTCACCCCGGTCGGCGAGGACGTCCGGTTCGGCCTGGCCGCGATCCGCAACGTCGGCGCCAACGTGGTCGAGGCGATCATCGCCGCCCGCAGGTCCAAGGGCGGCTTCACCAGCTTCGCCGACTTCCTGCGCAAGGTCCCCGCCGTCGTGTGCAACAAGCGTGTCATAGAAAGCCTGGTCAAGGCCGGGGCCTTCGACTCGTTCGGGCACCCGCGCAAGGGCCTGACGCTCATCCACGAGCAGGCGGTCGACTCGGTCATCGACCTCAAGCGCAACGAGGCGATCGGCCAGGATTCGCTGTTCGGCGGCGACGCGGAGGCGGAGGCGGCGTTCGAGGTGGCGATCCCCGACGCCGAGTGGGACAAGAAGACGCGGCTGAACTTCGAGCGGGAGATGCTCGGCCTGTACGTGTCCGACCACCCGCTGCTCGGCCTTGAGCACGTGCTCGCCAAGGACAGCGACTGCTCGCTCGCCGAGCTGATGGCCGCGCCCGAGGACGGCGAGACGGGCACGGCCGCCGCCGCGCCTGGCGGCCGCGCCGAGGGCCAGGCCGGGATCGTCAAGGTCGGCGGCATCCTGTCCGGCGTCCAGCGCAAGATGACCAAGCAGGGCAGCGCGTGGGCCGCCGCCACCCTGGAGGACCTCGGCGGCGCGATCGAGGTGCTGTTCTTCCCGCAGACCTACCAGCTGTACTCCACCGCGATCGCCGAGGACGCGATCGTGATCGTCAAGGGCCGTGTCGACCGCCGCGACGACGTGCCGAAGCTCATCGCCATGGACATGACGGTCCCCGACCTCGCCACGGGTGACGACGCCCCTTTCGTCGTCTCGCTCCCGGTGACCCGCTGCGTGCCCCCGGTGGTCGAGCAGCTTCGTGAGGTGCTGCGCACCCACCCCGGCCCCACCGAGGTGCACCTGCGGCTGCGCGGCGGCCAGCGGACCACGGTGGTACGCCTCGATGACAAGCTGCGTGTCACCGCGTCCCCGGCCCTGCACGCCGATCTCAAGCAGCTCCTGGGCCCCGCCTGCGTGGCCAGTTAAAAGATCAAGACCGATTATCCCGAACGGACGCGTGGCGCCTGCCGCCACCGCCGCCGCTCCGCTTGTGGTGTATCGTCCCCCACTGTGACTGCTGACGACCGAATGTGGTCTCACATCAACCCCAACGTGCCGACGATCGCCCGCGTCTACGACTACTGGCTAGGCGGAAAGGACAACTTCGCCGTTGACAGGGAGCTCGCTGAGCGATTCGTCCAGGCGGACCCCATGGCGGTCGTCGGGGTGCGCAGCAACCGGGCGTTCCTGCGACGGGCGGTCCGCTTTCTCGCCGGGGACGCTGGGATCAGGCAGTTTCTCGACATCGGCACCGGGATCCCGACCGCGAACAACACGCACGAAGTGGCCCAGTCGATCGATCCGGCCTGCCGCGTCGTGTACGTGGACAACGACCCGATGGTGCTCGCGCATGCCCGCGCGCTGCTGACGTCCGTCACCGGGCCGACCGACTACGTCGACGCCGACGCGCGGGACACCGCGACGATCCTGGCCGGGGCGGCGGACACCCTGGACTTCGGCCGGCCGGTCGCCGTCATGCTGGTCGGGCTGCTGCACTGCATCCCGGACGCCGATGATCCCTATCGCGTCGTCGCCGACCTGATGGCGGCGGTCCCGCCGGGGAGCTACCTGGCGATCTCCCATCCGGCCTCCGACATTCACGCGGGCGCCATGGCCGAAGGCGCCGCGATGATGAACAAGGCGCTGCCCGTTCCTGTCACGTTCCGGCCGTACGAGCGGGTCGTGCCGTTCTTCGACGGCCTGGAACTGCTCGAGCCGGGCGTGGTGCCCACGACGCAGTGGCGTCCCGATCCGGGCGCCGACACCACGCCGCTGCCCGGCTGGGTCGGCGTCGCCCGCAAGGCCGCGGCGCCCGCGTCCCCGGCTGCCGCCTGAGCGTCAGGGCCGGCAGATCTGGTTGAACAGCGCCCGGTAGCGCTGCATCACGAGCCGCAGCTGCTCGGTGTCCGTGGCGTCGGCGCGGTCCGCGCCGTCGTCCCACATCTCGCGCAGCCGCTTTTGCCGCTGCCGCAGCGCGCCGGCGAGCGCCTGCGCCGTGTGCTCGACGAAGGCGGCGGCGTCCGTCACGGCCGCGCGCGGGTCGTCAACGAAACCGGTCTGCAGGCGCTGCCAGGTGGCACGCAGGGCGGCGGCATCGGCGAGCAGGGGGCCGTCCGCGCCGTCGGCCCGAGGCCCTGCCGGGCCTGTGTCCGCTGCCGGGCCTGCGGCGCCGGGGTCGCCGGGCGGCGGCTGGCTGATCTCCAGGCTCACTTGGCTCACTCCCTCCCCGCTCCCCGGGCCGCCGGGGCGGCCGCCCCCTGGGTCGCCGTCCCCCGTTCCGCCGCGGCCGCGCTACCCGGGATGACCGCCCGGGTAGCGCCGTCCGCCGGGGCCGGGGCCGGACCGAGCAGTTCGCGGAACAGCGCCCGGTAAGCGAGCAGCGCCTGCCTGAGCTCCTCGGTCGGCGCCCGGCCGCCCCGCTCGGACGTCTGCCGCGCCCGCCGGTACCCCTCGAGCCGGCGGGCGTGGTGCACCGACAGGTCGGTCAGCAGCTGCGCCTGGTCCACCGCCGGATAACCGCGCTCCGCCGCGACCGCGCTGACCAGTGCCGCCGCGGCCCCGGTCGCCTGCGCCGGGCTGTCCACGAACCGTTCCTGCGCCGAGACCCACTCCCCGGCATACCGTGCGCGCTGCGCAGCGGTAAGCGGGCGGATCCCCAGCCGGTCGACCCGGCGGCGCCGCTCAGTGAGCTCGGCGTGCGCGCGCCGCGGGCCGGCCTCGCGGACCAGCCGGTCGTACTCGGGTCCGAACTGGTGTCGCAGCGCCAGCACGCGGACCACCAGCGCTGCCACGAGGGTGACCGCGACCGCGACGAGGATGAAAGCGACCACTAGGCCGATGATGGCGCCAACGGGCATGCTCACCTCCAGGGCAACGGCATGGCGCCCGTCCCCTGCCCGTGATATCGCCATCCAAACCGCGTGCACTGCGCCGCGGCGCATACGATCTTGCGGGAAGCGAGGTGGAATGACGCGGATGGGTGTTCCAGTGCAGCCCGGCCGGCACGGCAGGCGCCCGGCGGCCTTCAGGGCCATCGCCGGCTTCGCGCTGGCGGTCGCGGGCAGCTCGGCGCTCGGGCTGGTCGCCGGGCTGATCTGGGGAGAGGCCGCCCCGCGGGCCGTGCTCCAGGAAATCGCCACAGGGACGGCGGAGCTGGTCAACGAGGAGACATCGGCGTTCATCGGCGCCGACGCCCTGTTCTGCGTGATCGCCGCGGTCGCCGGGCTGATCACCGGCGTGGTCGGCTACCGGTTCCTCATGGCGCGAGCCGGCTCGGGCGCCCGGGCCGCCGCCGCGGCCGGGCTCATCCTCGGCGCGGTGGCTGGCGCTTTGGTCATGCTCTGGCTCGGCGGGCAGATCGGCCTGTCGGGCTACAACCACCAGCTGGCGTTCAGCGCCGACGGCACGCTGTTCCCGGCCTCGCTCACGCTCGGCGCCAAGAGCGCGCTCGCCTTCTGGCCGATGTTCACCGCGATCGTCATCGTGGTCGCCGAGTGGGGAACCCGCCACCAGGACAGCCCGCCCGAGCCGCTGCCCGGGTACGCGCAGCCACCCGAGTAACCCCCGGGGCCCCCGGGCCCCGCGGGCCCCGCGGCGGATGTCCAGCATGCGGACGGATCAGCGGCCCGCCAGGCGCCCTCCGTAGACTGGGCCCGTGACTTCGGACATCGGGAACAGCCCCGTGACCACTATGCTCGACCTGCGCGGCCGCGACGCGGCCGGACTGACGCGGCCGGCGCTTGAGGGCATGCTGCCGCGCGCCGCCCTCGACGTGGCGCACGCGGTCGAGCTGGTCCGTCCGGTGTGCGAGGACGTCCGTGTCCGGGGCGGCGCGGCGATCCGCGAGTACACCGCCCGCTTCGACGGCGTCGACCTTGACCGCACGAGGGTGCCGCCGCAGGCGCTTGCGCACGCGCTGGCGACCCTGGACCCGGCGGTGCGCGACGCGCTGACCGAGGCGGCCCGCCGGGCCCGCGTGGTGCACGAGGCGCAGCTGCCGCATCGCGCGGACACCGCGCCGGCGCCTGGCCTGTCCGTGTCCACCCGGTTCGTCCCTGTGCGGCGGGCGGGCGTCTACGTGCCCGGCGGGCTGGTCGCCTACCCGTCGTCGGTGGTGATGAACGTGGTGCCCGCCCAGGCCGCGGGCGTCGACTCGATCGCGGTGGCGAGCCCGCCGCAGCGGGAGTTCGGCGGGCTGCCGCACCCCGCGGTGCTCGCCGCGTGCGCGCTGCTCGGCGTCACGGAGGTGCATGCCGTCGGCGGCGCGCAGGCGCTTGCCATGTTCGCCTACGGCACCGCCGAGTGCGCGCCCGCCGACGTGATCACCGGCCCTGGCAACGTCTACGTCGCCGCCGCCAAGCGCGTCCTGCAGGGCCGGGTCGGCACCGACGGCGAGAACGGGCCCACCGAGATCGCCGTCATCGCCGACCACACCGCCGACCCCGTCTTCGTCGCCGCCGACCTGATCGGACAAGCCGAACACGACGAGCTCGCCGCCTGCCTGCTGATCACCACCGACCCGGGCCTGCCCGCGCGGGTCGACGACGAGCTGGCACGCCAGATCCCGGCCACGAAGCACCGCGCGCGGGTCCAGGCCGCGCTGCGCGGCCAGGCCGGCTACGTCCTGGTCGACGGCATCGAGGCCGCGCTCGCGGTCGCCGACGCCTGGGCGCCCGAGCACCTGGAGGTGCAGACGCGGGACGCCGCCAAGGTCGCCGCGAAAGTCCGCAGCGCGGGCGCGATCTTCGTGGGCCCGTACTCGCCTGTGTCGCTCGGGGACTACCTGGCCGGGTCCAACCACGTGCTCCCCACCGGCGGCACCGCGCGGCACACCAGCGGCCTGTCGGTCTACCCGTACCTGAAGGTCGTCAACGTGATCGAGTGCGACCGTGACTCCCTCGCCGCGGCCGCGCCCCAGGTCGACGCCCTCGGCGGCGCCGAGGACCTGGCCGCCCACGTAGCAGCGGTCCGCGTCCGCGTGCCCAGCACCGGGGGAAGCAGTGACTGAAGTTCCGCAGTCGCAGACACCCCGGAGGCAAGTGCGCCGTCAAGGCGCAGCCGGGGGGTCCGGGGGGTCGTCCCCCCGGGCCAGCACAGCGGCACTGCCCGTTCGGGATGATCTGAAGGACCTGCACCCCTACGGTGCCCCGCAGCTTGACGTGCCCGTCCGGCTGAACACCAACGAGAACCCTTACCCGCCAAGCCAGACGCTGCGCGACGCGGTCGCCGCCGCGGTCGCCGCGGTCGCGGGCACGCTCAACCGCTATCCCGACCGCGACGCGCTGGACCTGCGCAAGGACCTCGCCGACTACCTGGGCCACGACCTCACCGCCCGGCAGGTGTGGGCCGCCAACGGCTCGAACGAGATCATCCAGCAGCTCCTGCAGGCGTTCGGCGGGCCGCACCGCACCGCGCTCGGCTTCGAGCCGTCCTACTCGATGCACCCGCTGATCGCCAGGGTCACCTGCACGCAGTGGCTCGCCGGCACCCGCGACCCCGATTACGGCCTGTCCACCGCCCCCGGGCAGGTGCGCGCGGCGCGGCCGGACGTCGTCTTCGTCACCTCGCCGAACAACCCAACCGGCACCTCCGTCCCGCTCGAGCTCATCGCGGCGGTCTACGCCGCCGCTCCAGGGATCGTCGTGGTCGACGAGGCGTACGCGGAGTTCAGCCGCGACGGCACGCCGAGCGCGCTGACCCTGCTGCCGGGACGGCCGCGCCTTGTCGTCACCCGCACGATGTCCAAGGCGTTCGCCGCGGCGGGCACCCGCCTCGGCTACCTGGCGGCCGACCCCGCCGTCATCGAGGTGCTGCTCACCGTCCGGCTGCCCTACCATCTGTCCACGGTCACCCAGGCGGTCGCCCGCGCCGCCATCGCGCACAGGCAAGAGCCACTCGCCACCGTCGAGGCGCTGCGCCGCGGCCGCGACGAACTCGTCGGCTGGCTGCGCGGGCACGGGCTGGCGGTCGCCGACAGCGACGCGAACTTCGCGCTGTTCGGGGTGTTCGGCGACAGGGACCGGGTCTGGCAGGGCCTGCTCGACCGGGGCGTGCTGATCAGGAACACCGGTCCGCAGGGCTGGCTGCGGGTTACGGTGGGGACGCCGGCGGAGACCGCCGCGTTCAAGGCGGCGCTGACGGAGGTGCTGTCCCTATGACGTTCGTTCCCGGCGCCCGTGTGGGCCGCGTGACGCGGGAGACCAAGGAAACCCGGCTTCTCGTCGAGCTTGACCTCGACGGGCCCGGGCCGGTCGAGGTGGAGACCGGCGTGCCGTTCTTCGACCACATGCTCGCCCAGCTCGGCAAGCACGGCTGCCTCGGGCTGACCGTGCGGGCCAAGGGGGACATCGAGGTCGACGCGCACCACACGGTGGAGGACACGTCGATCGCGCTCGGCCAGGCGCTGCGCGCGGCGCTTGGCGGCAAGTCCGGCATATCCCGGTTCGGTGACGCGCTCGTCCCGCTCGACGAGACGCTCGTCCGCGCCGCCGTGGACCTGTCCGGGCGGCCCTACGTGGTGCACACCGAGCCGGACGGCATGTCGCCGCTCATCGGCACCTATGACACCACGCTGACCAGGCATGTCTGGGAGTCGCTGGCGTTCAGCGCCGGGATCTGCCTGCACGTGCACGTGCTGTCCGGCCGCAACCCGCACCACATCGTCGAGGCCCAGTTCAAGGCCGTCGCCCGGGCGCTGCGCGCGGCGGCGGAGCCGGACCCGCGGGCCAGTGGCGTGCCGTCGACCAAGGGCGTGCTGTGAGCCGCGACGTCGTCGTCCTGGACTACGGGTCGGGGAACCTGCGGTCGGCCGAGCGGGCGGTGGCCCGGGCGGGCGCCACCGTCACGGTGACCGCGGATCCCGACGCGGCCCTGGACTGCGACGGGCTCGTCGTGCCGGGAGTCGGCGCGTTCGCGGCCTGCATGGCGGGGCTGCGCGGCGTCGGGGGGGACAAGCTGATCGCGGCGCGGATCGAGGCCGGCCGGCCGGTGCTTGGCATCTGCGTCGGGATGCAGGTGCTGTTCGCGGCGGGCGTCGAGCACGGCCTGCGCACCGGAGGATGCGGGGTCTGGCCGGGCACGGTCGAGCGGCTCGACGCGCCCGTGCTGCCGCACATGGGGTGGAACACCGTGGCCGTGGCGCCGGGTTCGGTCTTGTTCCGCGGCATCCCGGAAGGCACCAGGTTCTACTTCGTGCACTCCTATGCGCTGCGGATGGCCGACGCCGGGCCGCTGACCCGCGCCGGGGGACTGGTCACGATCGCCGAGCACGGCGAGCCGTTCGCCGCCGCGGTCGAGCACGGCGCGGTGTCCGCGACCCAGTTCCACCCGGAGAAGTCCGGTGACGCCGGCGCCGTCGTGCTCGCCAACTGGCTGGAGACGCTATGAGTATCCTGACGTTGCTGCCCGCCGTCGACGTGGCGGACGGCCAGGCGGTGCGGCTCGTGCAGGGCGCCGCGGGCACCGAGACCTGCTACGGGGATCCCGTGCTGGCCGCGCGCACCTGGCAGCGGGCGGGCGCGTCGTGGATTCACCTCGTCGACCTGGACGCGGCGTTCGGCCGCGGCTCGAACGCCGAACTGCTCGCGCAGGTCGTCGGCGCGCTGGACGTCAACGTGGAGATGTCAGGGGGGATCCGCGACGATGCCTCGCTCGAGCGCGCGCTGGCCACCGGCTGCGCCCGGGTGAACATCGGCACCGCGGCGCTGGAAAAGCCCGACTGGGTGCGCGGCGCGATCGAGCGGCACGGCGACAAGATCGCGGTCGGGCTCGACGTGCGCGGCACCACGCTGGCGGCCCGCGGCTGGACAGCCGAGGGCGGCGAGCTGTACGCGACGCTGGAGCGGCTGGACGCGGCGGGCTGCGCCCGCTACGTGGTGACCGACGTGCGACGCGACGGCACGCTGAGCGGACCCAGCCTGGACCTGCTGCGCGGAGTCTGCGCGCGGACGACGGCGCCCGTCATCGCCAGCGGGGGAGTGTCGTCGCTTGCCGACCTGCGGGACCTGGCGTCGCTCGTGCCGCTCGGCGTCGAGGGCGCCATCGTCGGCAAGGCCCTGTACGCTGGCGCGTTCACCCTGCACGAGGCGCTCGCCGAAGTCGCGTCGGCCGCGTCCGCGAACGCAGGCGCGTCATGAGCCCGGCGCGGCGGCGGGTGTCGTCGGGCGTGCCGTTCGAGCAGGCGGTCGGGTACAGCAGGGCGGTCGCGGCCGGGGACTTCATCTTCGTCAGCGGCTGCACGTCGATCGCGGACGGCAAGGTCGTCCACGAGGGCGACATGACACGGCAGGCCGGGCAGGCGCTGCTCAACGTCGGCGCGGCGCTCGAGCAGCTTGGCGCCACGCTCGCCGACGTCGTGCGGACCCGGATCTACGTCACCGACATCTCCCGGTGGGCGGAGGTCGGCGAGGCACACCGGCTGGCCTTCGCGGACGCGCCGCCCGCGACGACCATGGTGCAGGTGGCCGCGCTGATCGACCCGCGCATGCTCGTCGAGATCGAGGCGGTGGCGCACCGGGAGGGCGGCCCCGGCGAGGACGAGGCGGAGCCGGACGAGAGCGAGGTTCCCCCTGACGCGATCCGCCTGGACGAGCCGAGCGCGGACGACTCGATATGACCGTCGCGGTGCGGGTCATCCCCTGCCTGGACGTGGACGGCGGGCGGGTGGTGAAGGGGGTGAACTTCCGCGACCTGCGGGACGCGGGCGACCCGGTCGAGCTCGCCGCGCGCTACGACAAGGAAGGCGCCGACGAGCTGACGTTCCTGGACATCACCGCCTCAAGCGGCGGCCGGCAGACCATGTACGACGTCGTGCGGCGCACCGCCGGGCAGGTGTTCATCCCGCTCACCGCCGGCGGCGGCGTGCGCTCGTGCGCCGACGTGGACGCGCTGCTGCGGGCCGGGGCCGACAAGGTGTCGCTGAACACCGCCGCGATCGCCAGGCCGGAACTGCTCGCCGAGGCGGCCAGGCGATTCGGGTCACAGTGCGTGGTGCTTTCCGTGGACGCGCGCCGCGTGCTGCCTGGCGGCCAGCCGACCCCGAGCGGGTTCGAGGTGACCACGCACGGCGGGCGCACCGGCACCGGCGTCGACGCCGTGGACTGGGCACGCCGCGCGGTCATGCTCGGCGCCGGGGAGATCCTGCTGAACTCGATGGACGCCGACGGCACCGCGGCCGGGTTCGACCTTGAGCTGATCCGCCTGGTGCGCGCCGCCGTCACCGTCCCCGTGATCGCCAGCGGCGGCGCCGGCGCCCTCGCCCACTTCGCGCCCGCCGTCGAAGCCGGCGCCGACGCGGTGCTCGCCGCCAGCGTCTTCCACTTCGGCACGCTCCGCATCGGCCAGGTCAAGGAGGCGCTGCGCGCCGCCGGCCACCCGGTCCGCTGACGAGCCGCCACCGCGCGGTGGCCGTGCCTGGCCATTGCAGTGCCTGAAGTGAGGGCTTGCGTCGCTTACATCGCTTGCGTCGCCGCTCGCTCGTGCGCAGCAGGACCGAGCGGGCAAGATAGGACCCGAGCGGCAGATGGAAATGCGCATAAAACGGACAATAAACCTGCGGCACGGGTCCTAAGATGGCTGATGCGGTCCCACTATCTGGGATGCGCGGCGCGGGCGCCCGGCCACATCCGGGACGTCAACCGCGGCACCCGCCCGAGACGGCCGCCGCTTGCGCTACCGCGCGGTGGCGATGCCTGCCGCGGCCATCGCCGCGCCGACGATGCCGGCGTCGTTGTGCAGGCCGGCGGGGATGATCCTGGCCCTGATGCCGGTCAGCAGCGGCACCCACCTGTCCGACTCCTTGCTGACCCCGCCGCCGACGATGATCAGGTCGGGCGACAGCAGCGCCTCCATGTGCCGCATGTACTCATCCACCCGCCCGGCCCACTTGCTCCAGCTCAGGTCGTGCAGGGTCTTGGCGTGCTCGGACGCCCGCCTCTCCGCGTCGCGCCCGCGGATCTCGACATGGCCGAACTCGGTGTTCGGCACGAGCAGCCCGCCGGTGAACAGCGCGCTGCCGATCCCGGTGCCGAACGTGAGCATGAGCACGGTCCCGCGCTCGCCCTTCCCCGCGCCGAACGTCATCTCCGCGACGCCGGCCCCGTCCGCGTCGTTCAGCACGGTCACCTCGGCCCCCAGGGCCTTGCCGAACAGCGCCGCCGCGTCCGTCCCGATCCACGCGTGATCGACATTCGCCGCCGTGCGGACGGTTCCGCCCGCGACCACGCCAGGGAAGGTGGCGCCGGTAGCACCATTCCATCCGAACGATCCCGCTAGTTCCCGCACCACGTCCGTGACTGCCTCAGGGGTCGCCGGCTGCGGCGTGGCGATCTTCCTTCGCTCGTCGAGCAGCAGGCCGGTAGCCACGTCAACGGGGGCCGCCTTGATGCCGGTGCCGCCGATGTCGATCCCGAGTACGTGCATGCCAGAATCCTTCCCGCCCACAGGGCAGCGGAGCGCGTCACAGCGGACCCGTTCGTTCGGCCCTTGCGACTATTATCGGACGTGACGAAGCAGAAAGGGGGCGCCGGGATGAACTGGCTGAAGGTCGGCGCCATCGTTGTCGGCGGCATCATCGTCTTCTTCGTGCTCGATACTGCCGTGCATATGCTGCTGAGCCTGCTCGGCGCGATCTTGTTCGTCGCCGTGATCGCGGGCGGCGGCTATGTCGCCTTCAAGATCGTCGGGGCGCGCCGGCGCCGTCAGGTCAGGCGCAGGCCGGAGGAGGACGAGGCGCCGCGCGAGCTTGAGCAGCGCAGCACCGTCGTCCCGCCCGTGTCGTCCCCGCCCGCGACGTCCCAGCCGGCGCACTATGACGTGGATGACGAGCTGGCGCGCCTGAAGCGGGAGATGGGCCGCTAGCACGCGCCGGACCCCGGGCGTGTGCGCCCTCAGTGGCGCCAGTGGCCTCAGTGGCGCCAGTCGCGCAGCGTGGCGACCGCCGCCTCGGTGCCGTCGAAGCTGACGTTGGCGGCGCTGGTCCTGCCCATGGCCCACATGGTCAGCTCGGCTGGCGCGCCGATCACCGTGACGGTCGGCCTGGCGTTCTTCACCGTGACGCGGTAGGGGCCGGACTCCCCGCCCCCGCTGTCCCTGGCCAGCTCGACGCCCACCGGCGCCTTGCGAAGGAAGAGCCTGGCCGCCCTGAGCCGCCCCCACAGTGCCTCGGACAGCCCCGCGTCGATGTCCCTGGGCTCCCAGTCAGGCTGAGCGCGCCGCACGTCCTCGTGGTGCACGAAGTACTCCACGGTGTTCGCCGCCTCGTCCACCCGGGGCAGCGCGAACGGCGACAGCCGCGGCGGCCCGTCCCGGAAGGCCTGGACAAGCTGGGTGTAGGTCAGCCGCTGCCCGAGGCGCCGCTGCACGCGTGCGGTGTAGCCTGCGAGCGGGCCGCCGAGCACACCGGCCGCGGCGTCGGGGCGGCGCTCGCGGAGCACCAGGTGCGCCGCGAGGTCACGGGTCAGCCAGCCGGCGCACAGCGTTGGCGCGTCGGGGCCGGTGGCATCGAGCAAGTCGCTCAGGGCGAGGCGTTCTTCCCGCGAGTAGCTCACCCGAAGATCGTAGGCTGTAACCGCGCCACCGGGAACGAAGAAAGAGGGGCAACCGATGACAGACGCCGTGCGGCCATCACGGCTTGATCCGGAGATCGCCGCCCGCCTCAAGCGGGACGGCAACGGCCTGATGGCGGCGATCGCCCAGCAGTACGACACCGGCGAGGTGCTGATGCTCGGCTGGATGGACGACGAGGCACTGCACCGCACGCTGACCACCGGCCGCTGCACCTACTGGTCGCGCAGCCGCCAGGAGTACTGGGTCAAGGGCGAGACCTCCGGCCACCTGCAGTTCGTGAAGTCGGTTGCGCTGGACTGCGACGCTGACGCGATCCTGGTGCGGGTGGACCAGGTCGGGGCCGCTTGCCACACCGGCGACCGCACCTGCTTCGACGCGGATCCGCTCGACGCCGCCATCGGCGAGCGGCCGGACGCCGTCCCGGCCGGGGGCCGGGCGGGCGCGGCCGCGCCCGCGATCCAGGGCGGCTGATCCGATGCGCTCGCGCGAGTACGCTCTGGCGCTGCTGACGGGCGCGGCCGGCGCCGGGCTGATCCTGCTCGCCGTCAGGCAGCGCTGGGCGCAGGCCGTCTTCGCCCAGCCGAAACCGCTGTCGGCGCAGGTGATCGACGTGTCAGGCGCCGACCTCGTGCCGCTGGCCGGGGCGCTGGCGGTGGCGGCCCTCGCGGGCCTCGCGGCGGTGATCGCCACCCGCGGCAGGCTGCGGCGGGCGGCCGGGGTGCTGCTTGCCGTGTTCGGGGCGGGCGCGGGAGCCGCGGTGACCACGGCGGTCACCGCCGCCACCGTGCTCAGCGTGGCCGCCGGCCGCGTCGCCTCCCCTGAGTCGGCGGCGGTCTCGGGCGCGGCCGGATCGACGACAAGCGGCTCGTCAGGCGGCACCCCCGTCATCGTCGCCAACGGCGCCGGGCACGCGATCATGACCGGAGCGCCATGGCGGGCTGCCGTGCTCGCCGGGGCGTTGCTGATCTTCCTGGCCGGCCTGGCCACGGCGCTGCGCGGCCCGCGCTGGCCAGTCATGTCCGCGCGGTACGAGCTGCCGCGGCGGCGCCCGCAC
>JASHPP010000785.1 GCA_030038035.1 Trebonia sp. | reverse complement strand
ACCAGACGGCTCGGGCTGGCAGCCTTCTGCGGGGTCTCGCCTTGCCCGCCGACATGATCGCGACTTCCGATGACTGGGGGGTCAGCAAACCCGACCCGGCGTTCTTCCGGAAGATAATCGAGGTATCCCCGGCCGGTCCTGATGCGACCGTATATGTGGGTGACCGGCTGGACAACGACATTATCCCCGCGGCCCGGCTCGGGCTGCGGACGGCGCTGACCAGTCGCGGCCCGTGGGCGACGATCTGGCGGGATGACCCGGCCGCCTGTCAGGTGCCGACCTTCCGGATTGATTCGCTGGCGGAGCTGCCCGGCCGGATCGCGGCGTTTAACCCGAAGTTCCCCCCTGTGATCCGCGTGTTAGGTCGTTTGCCTGGGCTTTTGCGGCGCGCGGGGCCGGGCTACTGACTACGCGACCCCGAGGCGGTGGCTGACGCCGAGCAGCTCGAAGGTCTGCCGCTGGAGGGCGGTGGGCGTAGTGACCAGCTGGAAGCCGGGCAGCGCGGGGTCGGCGGGGGCGATGGTGTTCAGGCAGATGGTGCCGAGGTCGGACAGCAGGGTGGCGAGGCTGTGCACGGGCTGGGCGGCCGGGGTGTGCTTGGTGGCGGCCTTGGCCCGGGCGCGGGGTGAGCGGGCGGCGGGGGCGACCGGGCTGGTCCGGGCGGTCTGGGCGGCTTGCTTGTCGTCGTCGGTGAATAGCAGCGGGGCCAGGCGGGCTTGCAGGTGCCAGCTGAGGTAGTACGACAGCATCCGCAAGAACACGTGGGCCCGGACCCGGTCCTCGGTGCGGTGCCGGATCGGCCGGATGTCCAGGTCGGTGTTGAAGGCCCGGAAGGCCCGTTCGACTTGGGCCAGGGCTTTGTAGGAGGAGACGATCTCGCCGTTGTCCAGGTCAGGGGCCTGGACGCTGGTGCGCACCACGTAGATGCCGTCGAGCTTGGCCTCGGCGGCGATGGAATCCTGGTCGCGGGCGTAGGAGAAGCTGTCCTCGCCGATGTCGACGGTGAAGTGCTTGGCGACCTTGCGCCGCTTCAGGACTCTGTCGGCGCGCACGGCGATCTTGTCCTTGCCGCGCAGTGGCCGGCGGGCCCGCGCGCAGGCCGCGGCTATTTTCTCCAGGTCGGCCTCGGTGGCGGCCAGCAGCGATTCCCGCTTGCGGGCCCGTTCGGCTTCCAGGAACGGGTTCATGCAGGCCACCAGCCGCTCGCCGGGGAAGTCGGGGGAGGTGATCTCGGCCAGGTCCTGGGTGTCGAACAGGGTCAGCTGCAGGTCCCCGTCCCGGACTAGCGCCTTGACCTGCGGGGCGCGCAGCGCGGTGATCCAGTCCAGCCCGGCAGGCCGGACGTCCTCGCGCAGCCGGGCGGCGGTCAGCATGCCCCGGTCTCCGACCAGCACCACCTTGCCGATCCCGAACCGGTCCTTGAGCTTGTCGACCTGGCTGGCCACGGTCGTGGGGTCCCCGGTGTTGCCCTTGAACACCTCGATGGCGACTGGGATGCCGTCCTTGCTGGTCAGCAGCCCGTAGACGATCTGCAGCCGGCCCCGCACCCCGTCCTTGGGGTGACCGATGGCACCGAGCGGGCAAGTCCGCCCCTCGAAGGCGGCAGTGGACACGTCATACAGCACCAAGGTGCCGTCGGCCAGGTGCCGGGCGGCCAGCGCGTCCTGGATCGTGTCCTGCCGGGCGTGCAGGTAGTCCATCGCTGCGTACAGGTCATCCTCGTCGCACGACCCCAGGTGCAGGACCTCGCCGAGGGAGCTGGCCGCGGTGGCGTCCCGCAGCCCGCGGGCGATGGCCAGCTTGGAGTCCGGCGCGATCACCTGCGCGGCCGCCATTGCGGTCACCAGGTCTCGCTGCCGGGACGGCACCGGGTCGATGAGCTCTTCCAGGCCCATGGCCCGCGCGGTGCCCAGGACGGCGGCGACGTGGCCGTGCGGCAGGCTGCGGGTGATCTCGAACGCCCCGTCCAGGTCCGCGGCGGGTGGCGGCCGGCCCTTCAGCACCCGGGTCAGCGCGTCGACCTTGGCCTCGGGCCAGGACGACAGGTTGGCCAGGGTGCGGTTCTTGACCTTGCCGTCCTCGCGGTAGCTTTCCCGCAGCAGGGTCGCGGGCGGTGAGCCCCGGTTCGGCACCCTGACCACGTACATGACCACGATCATACCGGGCGTGCCCGAATTTTAGCAGCCAGACACGCCGATACCGGGCCGTATGCCATGATTTACATGACTACGTAGCGTCACGTGCGAGATCACAGTTCCCCAGGTCACGCTGCAGATGACGGGTTGATCAGAGGCTTGCTAGGGGGAACTTCGGTCTAGACCGCCCGGGCATGGGTTCAGATGGCGAGGTCAGCATGGCACGGTACCTGCTTATCGGGTATCCCGCCTCGCGCTGTGGCTGTGGGCCGGCCGACGCGGCTTGGCCCGCAGCTGGCGCGACTTGCTCCGGGCCGGAGACGGAGAACATCCCGGTGCCGGTGAGACCACTGACCGTGCTCTGCCCTGACCCGGACGCGGCCGACGCAGTTCGCCCGCCAGGCCGGGGACAAGGGCATCAGCCGTTGTCACCCGCGGGCAGGATGCCAGGCGGTACCACATCGGTGTCGGGGCGCGCGGCGGCGCGGCGGCCACTGGCTTTCTGCCAGTACGCCTCTTTCCCCAGCAGCGACTCACCGAACCGGTCGAACTCGGAGATCACCTTCTGGGTCGCCGCGGTCACCGCCGCACCGGTCCGTTCGCCGAGTTCCTCCAGCTGCCGCGACACCTCACCCTGCAGCTGAGCGGCCACCTCGTCGGCGGCCAGGGCGCGCACCTCCTGCTTGGCCTCGCGCACCGCGGCGCGCAGGTCCTTGGTCGCGGCGTGCGCTTCGCGGATCACCTCCCGGCACTCGCCGAGCGCCGCTTCCAGCCGTTCCAGTTCGCTCACGGCATCCTCCTCGCCCGCCGACCGGGCCAGGGCCGCTTCGATCCCGGCCGGCAACGCAGTCACCCACCCGCACCGCTCGGGACGTCGTGCGGCGCGCCCACGACGAAGCCGAGCGGCACCCGCCAGGCTACCAACCAGCATCACGCTGGCCGGCGCCGAGCGCCGGCGCTTGGGAGCGGTGACACCGGCGCGGCGAGCGCCGCCTGTCCCCGTGCCGGGACAGCGCCCGCCCCGGTCAGGGCAGTGAACTGGGCACCGGGGACGCGCCGTCGTTGCGGTCCGGCCGCCACATGTTGCCGAGGTAGGCAGCGGTGCCCGCCCGCCCGCGGGCGTGCAGCGCCCGCAGGTGCCCGGCAATCGGCGGTCGCAGCACCAGCCCGGGCAGCACGGCCAGCGGGACGAACCTGGCTTCCAGGTCTTCCTCCTGCGGTTCTGGTTCGTCGGTGACGGGAAACGCCGCGAGGAAGACAAGATCCACCGCGCGCCGCGAGGCGCCTGGCGCGAGGGTCTCCAGGATGAACGCGACCCGGCCCGGCTGGACGGGCAGCCCGGTCTCCTCCATGGTTTCCCGCCGGGCGCAGGCGGCCATGCTCTCGCCCGGGCGGGGTGTCCCGCCCGGCAGCACCCAATCGTCCGCGCCGTCCCTGGCGCGGTGCACGAGCAGCACGCTGTCGTCCCGGAACGCGATGATCGAACAGCGCACGTCAACCTCTGCGAGACTTTCCATGGCGCTGGCTACCGCCACGCCTTGCCGGCGCGGCCAGCCACCGCCCGCGCCACAGACGGCATGATGGCCACCAGCGCCGCCTCCGCCCGGCCGTACGCGCTGCAGCCAACCCAGAGCCGGTAGCCCGGCGCCTGTCCGGACCTGTCGCGCCGCCGCAGCATGCCCGCTGCCGACCGGGCGGGCGCCGCGTAGGCGGGCACTCCGTAATCCCGCAGCATGCCGAGCACCAGCGGCACCGCCTGCTCGCTGATTTCGAGAACGGGTGCCCAGGAATCGTCGTCAAGCCCGTTGCCGTAACCTCCGGCGGGCAGCCACCACAGCCGGGCCGCCTGGCCGGCATGAACCATGGGCGTAGATGCCGGGACCGTCATGGCCTCCTCCTCAACCACACATGGAGCAGGACCCATCGGCCATCCGGCGTGCCCGCGTGCCTGTGGGCACGCGAGTCCGGCGGGATCCACCGCCGGGCGGACTAATACCGCCATGTCCATTGTAGCGCCGGGGATCACGTCAGTCTGGGCTCGTCAGGCGCAGCCAGCCCTCGGCGAACAGCCAGCCTGCGACCACGTCGCACGGCCAGTGCACCCCCAGGCAGACGCGGCTGGCGCCGATCCCCGCCGCGGCCAGCAGCGTCGCGGCCTGCGCCGGAGCCCCGCGGACGCCAAGGGCACCGACGGTGGCGCCGACGGCAAGCACCGCCAGCGTCGTGTGCTTGGACGGCAGGCTGAACCCCTCCGGTTCGATCAGCCACGCCTCGGCCGGCGGCCGCGGGCGGGCGATCACCCGCGACAGCCGCCGCCTGGTGAACGCGCCGCCCGCCACCACGGCGCAGGGCATGGCCGCCCGCCACCAGTCGCCCCGGCGGGCAGCGCACAGGCCGGCGAGCGTGAGCACGGGGTACACGACGCCCGGCTCGGCCAC
>JASHPP010000012.1 GCA_030038035.1 Trebonia sp. | reverse complement strand
GCCGCTCGCGCGAGCAGCGACGACCGCGCTAGCCGCCCCGCCGATGCCAGGGCACAAACCAACACGGGACGACCAGGACCGGTCATGACTTCACCTGCTTACCTGATCTTGGCCACAGGTCCGCGCGGGATGAGGCTCTCCGATGCCGGTGACGGCGGTGGTCAAGACTCCCCGGCGGGCGTACCCGATGACCAGCCGGCCGGCATCCAGTCCCCCTTCGGGTCCGTGGTCTGCCCCACTTCGATCAGATGACCGTCGGGATCGCGGATGTAGCAGCGGGTCTCGTACGGGTGCTGTTTCGGCGGGGTCAGGAACTCAGCCCCCCGGGCGGTCCATGCGGCGTACGCGGCGTCGATGTCTTTGACCCGGATGTTGACGAAGCTGCTGGCCCGGCCGGGATCGCGTGGTGTCTCCAGGGTGACCGCCGGCTTGTCGTCGGTCGGGCCTCCGCCGGCATTGATGACGATAAAGGTGTTGGACAGTTCGACAACGGTCGGCACCGGGGAGAAGACCACCCGGCCGCCGAGTACCTCGGTATAAAAGCGCGCAGACCGCTCGACATCGTCTGAGACAATGAAGTAGTTCACCACGATTCCGTCCGGGAGCGGCGGGAGCTCGGCCATCTGGGGACCTCCGCTGGTTGGTCTCACGCCCGCATACAACGGGCCTGCAGGCGATGTACCCCCCGGTTACCCCGCGCAGTCGCGCGGCCACCGGAACCGCGCCCACCGCGTGCGACGCACTCGTTCGAAGACCACATCCCCGGCTAGCAGGTCGACGTAGTCCTCTCCGCCGGCCGGGCCCTCCAGGCCGGCGCGGATCATTCGGAAGGCCGATCTCGTCTGCCCGCAGGCCGCGCCTAGTGCGCAAGTTAAGCTCACGCGAACCGAAAACGCGCAGGTCAGGACCCTGCGATACCGGGTAGAGCCAAGTCATGGCCTAACTCAGGGCAGTCGTCGCCGCCGGGCGCAAGCCACGGGGCAGGCTCGCCGGCCTGATGATCGCGGCGACTGCCATCGCCGAGGGATTGCCTCTGTATGCGGCCAACCCCGCCGACTTCGCCGGCCTGGATGCCCTGATGCAGGTCACCCGGTCACCCGCCCGCCGCTCGCGCAAGCAGCGACGACCGCGCGCTAGCCGCCCCGTCCGATGCCAGAGCACAAACCAACACGGGACGACCGGACCGGTCACTAGGGCACCCTCTTTCTGGTGGGCATCGCTAGGGTGCTCGCTGTTGGGATCCGGCGGGAGCCGGGGAGACGGCCTTGGCCGGTCGCCAGTGAATGGCCAGCATGACACCGCCGCCCCTGGCTCTCGCGGGGCCGCAGACCGGCAACAGGGAGACGCGCCGCAGAGCGCCGGTTAGTGACCGCCCGGGAGCCGGCCTCGCCGCCGCCGGGTCGTCGCTGCCATCGTGAGGAGACGGGATGTCGCTTGCGCTGCCCGGGGCGCAGTTCTTCACCGGGATCGACTGGGCGTCCGCCGAGCACGCGGTGTGCGTGCTGGACGCGGCCGGGAAGATCACCGCCCAGTTCACCATCAGGCACTCCGCGGAGGGGATCGCCTCGCTGGTGCGCCGCCTGGCCCGCTACGGTGACCCGGCCGATCTGCCGGTCGCGATCGAGCGGCCGTCCGGGCGGCTGGCGGACCTGCTGCCGGAGGCCGGGCACCCGGTGGTGCCGGTCAGCCCGAACGCGATCAAGACCTGGCGGGAAGGCGAGGTGCTGTCCGGCGCTAAGTCCGGCGCCGGGGACGCCGCGGTGATCGCCGGGTACCTGCGGCTGCGCTACCACCGGCTGGCCCCCGCAGCCCCCTGCAGCGACGAGACAAGGGCATTGCGCACCGTGGTCCGCAGCCGCGATGACCTGGTCGAGATGCGGGTCGCCGCCACTAACCAGCTCTCGGCGATGCTGGAGGCGCACTGGCCCGGCGCCACCGCCATCTTCGCCGACGTCGAGTCGCCGATCAGCCTGGACTTCCTCACCCGGTACCCCACCCCCGCCGCGGCCCGCCACCTCGGCGGGAAGCGGATGACCGCGTTCTTGGTCAAGCACGGCTACTGCGGCCGCAAGCCCGCCGCCGGGCTGCTGGCCCGCATGCGCCAGGCCCCGCCCGGCACCGCCGGCGACGCGCTCACCGAGGCGCTGCGCGACGCGGTCCTCGCCCTGGTGGCCGTGCTGCGGGCGCTCAACGGCGCCATCAAGGACCTGGACCGCCCGGTAGCCGCCCGCCTCGGGGAGCACCCGGACGGGCAGATCTTCACGTCGCTGCCAAGGCCGGGTCAGATCAACGCCGCCCAGATGCCCGCCGAGTGGGGCGACTGCCGCCAAGCCTACGACGGCCCGGACTCCGTCGCCGCCCTCGCCGGGACCACCCCGGTCACCCGGCAGTCCGGCAAGCACCGCAGCGTGGAGTTCCGCTGGGCCTGCAACAAGCGGTTCCGCCGCGCCGTCACCACCTTCGCTGACAACAGCCGGCACGCCAGCCCCTGGGCCGCCAGCGTCTACGCCGCCGCCCGCGCCGCCGGCAAGGACCACCCGCACGCCATCCGCATCCTGGCCCGCGCGTGGATCCGCGTCATCTGGCCATGCTGGGTCAACGGCGTGCCCTACGACCCGGCCAGGCACCGCGCTGCAGCAGCCCTCGCCGGACAAACGCCGAGCCACTTTGCCACTTGAGGTTGACACAGGGGGTGTCATGCCCCGTCGCGCAGGCCGGCGAACAGGTCGGTCTCCGGGAGCGGCGCGCCGGTCGTGTCGACCGACCGGATGAAGTACTCGTAGCCGAAGGCCGCCTCGGTGACCTCCTGCGGGACCTTGCTGAACCAGGAGTCGTCGATCTGGCTGCCGTGCGCGAGCAGGGCCTGGCGCTTGCGCGCGATCACCGGGCGGATGTCGATCGTCGTGGTGATGCGTTCCTCGGACGCGGCGGCCCGGCGTTCCCGCTCTTCGTTGCGGTCCCAGTTCGGCACCTCCTCGCCGGCGGCGCGCAGCGCCTCCCAGATCTTGCGCCAGGAGCTGCCGCGCATCGTGGACAGGTAGACCTTGGCGGGGACGCCGGTGGCCTTCGCCGCGGCCTGCGCGGCCAGGCTGGCCTGCACGTGGTCCGGGTGCTGGTAGGGGCCGTCGGCGTCGTAGGTGACGAGCACCTGCGGGCGGTACTTGGTGATCAGGCCGCCGATCCGGTCGGCCAC
>JASHPP010000114.1 GCA_030038035.1 Trebonia sp. | reverse complement strand
CGGGCACGCTCCCGCAGGACGCCCGGGCGGCGTTCCGCCGTCGCCCGGCCTGGCGAGCGGCACGGGCCGGCTGGGCGGCGGCTCGCTGCCGGACGGCGCGCCACGTCCGCCCATGCCGATGCCGAGCGGTCCCCCTCGCCCCGGTCCGTCGGTGCCGGGCACGTACCCCTCGGGTTCCGGGCTCGGCGATGCCCTGGGCACGGACAGGGACGGGAAGCGGGACCCGGGCCGCACCGGGCTCATCGACCCGGACGAGCCCACCGAGGGCATCCGAATGATGCCGTGACAACCACGCCGCAGGGCAGCGGCTAGCGTCAGCGCGGCTGGCGGCACATCCGATCCGGATCGGGCGTGCCGCCAGCCGCCTGCTATGGCGCCGGTTCGGCGAGCACGTCCAGCCGCTTGAGGATGACCCCCTCGCGCAGCGCCCACGGGCAGATCTCCAGTTGGGCCACGCCCATCAGGTCCATCACCCCGTCGGCCACGATGGCTCCCGCGAGCAGCTGCAGCGCCCTGCCTTCGGAAACCCCGGGCAGCCTGGCGCGCTCGGCGCCGTCCATGGCGGCAAGGCGCTCGGCCCACATGACGACGTCGGTGTGCTTGAGGAATCGCTTTACGTAGAATCCCTCGTTCGAGGGCGCCGCGCCGGCGATCCTGGCCAGCTGCCGGAACGTCTTGGACGTGCCGACCACGTGATCGACCGTGCCGCCGCGCAGCAGGCCCCCGGCGTGGCGGGCGATCTCCGCCCGCACGTGCCTGCGCACCGCGCGCACCTCGTCGGGCGACGGCGGGTCGTCGGGCAGCCAGTCCCTGGTGAGACGGCCGGCGCCGAGCGGGAGGGACGTCACCGCGTCCGCCTCCTCGTCCTGCCCGGCGGCCATCTCCAGCGAGCCGCCGCCGATGTCGATGACGAGCTGCCGCCCGGACGACCAGCCGTACCACCGGCGGGCGGCCAGGAACGTCAGCCGTGCCTCGTTCTCGCCAGACAGCACCCTGATCCGCGCCCCCGTCTGTTCCTGGACGCGCGCGAGCACCCGGTCGGAGTTGCTCGCGTCGCGGACCGCCGACGTGGCGAAGGCGATGAACTCCTCGACGCCCTTGTCCTCGGCGATCCGCATCGCCTCCGACACCACGCAGGTGAGCCGTTCCTCCCCCTCACGCGACAGCGTCTTGTCCGGCTCGAGGTGGGCGGCGAGGGAAAGCTCGACCTTGTGGGAGAACGCCGGGAGCGGGCGCGCCCCTGGGTATGCGTCGACCACCAGCAGGTGAACCGTGTTGGAGCCGATGTCCAGTACCCCAAGTCGCATGATAAGACGCTACCTTGCCGATTCCGCGCCGCGACGGCCCCTGGCGCCCCTGGCGCCCCTGGCGCCCCGGCCGGGGCATCGGGCTCATCGAACCAGGCGGTGACCGGTCCGCTTACCGCCACGCTCACCCGCGTCGCGGGCGCGGGCGGCTCGCCGCCCAGCGTGCGCACCTGCACCGTGCCGGCCTCGCCGACGTCGATGGCGATGAGCGCGTCGTGCCCGTGGTACCGCGTCTGCCTGACCTGGCCGGTGATCGCGCCGGCGGGGAGCGCGCCGGCGCGGGAACCACCTGAGGCGGGCGCGGCGACTGGGGACAGCGCGATCTGCTCGGGCCTGATGAGCACGGTCACCGCGCCAGCCGCCCCCGCGAGCTGCGCCGAATCGCGCAGCTCGTGCCAGCCAAGCGCGGTCCGCACCCCCGCCGCGCCGGCCGGCCCGGCCGCCAGCACCCCGGGCAGCAGGTTCGCGGTCCCGAGGAAGCCCGCCGTCCACGGGTCGGCCGGCCCCGAGTACACCGAACGCGGCGTGCCCGACTGCGTGATGACGCCGTCCCGCAAGACCGCGACGTAGTCGGCCACCGACAGCGCCTCGTCCTGGTCATGGCTGACCAGGACCGCGGTCGTCCCGGTGGCGCGCAGCGCGCCGATGACGTCGGCCCGGACGGTTGCCCGCAGGCTGGCGTCCAGCGAGGCGAACGGCTCGTCGAGCAGCACGAGCCGGGGGCGGGGCGCCAGCGCGCGCGATATCGCGACCCGCTGCTGCTGGCCGCCTGACAGCTCGTGCGGATAACGGCTGGCGAGCTCGGAGAGCCCGACCAGGGCAAGCAGCTCGTCGACCCACGGATCTCTGCGCGACCGCCTCGGCAGCGCGAACGCCACGTTGCCGCGCACGGTCAGGTGCGGGAACAGCGCGCCGTCCTGCGGCACGTACCCGATCTGGCGGCGCTCCGGCGGCACCCGCCTGCGCCCGTCCTCCACGCGCAGCCCGGCGAGCGTGACCGTCCCCGCGTCGACGGCCTCGAACCCGGCGATGACCCGCAGCAGCGTCGTCTTCCCGGCGCCTGAGGCGCCGAGGATCGCGGTCAGCGACCCTGGCTGCACCGTGAGCGAGACGCCGCGGAGCACCACGGTGCTCGCGTAGGACTTCCACACCCCGCAGACTGAAAGCGCCGTCACCGACGGCCTCCACCACGAGAGGCACCGTACCTGCCCGGGTGGAGCCGACGGGCGAGCGGCGCGGGCCGGGCGGTCAGCGGGTGCCAGCCGTCGCGGCTGATCAGGGCGGTCTCCACCTGGCCGGAGTTCACCTCCGCAGTGAGCGGCTCGATGTCCGGGAGGACGTGCGATCCGGCGTCCGCATTGACCGGCTTCAGGCACGCTAGCGCCGCCGCGGAACCGCAGGTTTCCCCGCCAAGTCTAGCCGCCCTGCCCTCGCCGCACACCCGACCCACCCCGCAACTTAGGATAGGCATACCTTATCCGCTCCCCGGCCGCGGAGGTAGCGGCCCTAGTCCATTCAGAACGAGCGGTTGCGCCTGTCCAGACTCACCCTGCTCCCCGTCGCCGCCGACCGCGAACCCATGGGGTACGGTCGCTACCATGCGTAACGGCGAAATCTCCTACTGGTGGCAGGCGCGCGGCGGCTTCCCGCCTCGCCGGCCATCGCTGCCGCGGCCGGAAGAAGCGGATGTCTGCATCGTGGGCGCGGGGTACACCGGCCTGTGGACGGCCTACTACCTCAAGGGCATGCGCCCCGACCTGCGGGTGGTAGTTCTCGAGGCAGCGTTCGCCGGCTACGGAGCGTCAGGGCGCAACGGCGGCTGGGTCACCTCGGAGCTCCCCGGGTCGCGCGCCCGCTACGCCCGCGGGCCGCGGGGGGCCGAGGGAGTGCGCGCGCTCGAGGCCGCGCTGCGGTCGACGGTGGACGAGGTCGGGCGGGTGTGCGCCGCCGAGGCGATCGCCGCCGACTTCGTGAAGGGCGGCCGGCTCACCGTGGCGACGTCGCCCGCGCAGCTGGCCCGCCTGCGGGCGGGGCTCGCGCACGACAGGGAATGGGGCGACGGGGAGGATGTGGTCACGTTCCTGACGCGCCAGGAGATGCGGGAGCGGATCAACGTGGCAGGCGCGCTCGCAGGGGTGTTCGCCCCGGACAGCGCGCGGGTGCAGCCGGCCGCGCTGGCAGCGGGACTCGCGGCGGCCGCGGAGCGGCGCGGAGCGGACATCTACGAGGCGACCCCGGTCACGGCGATCCTGCCCGCCGCTGGCCCGGGCTCCGGGGACGCGGCCGTCGCGCGGACCCCGTTCGGCGACGTGCGGGCGAAATCCGTGCTGCGCTGCACCGAGGGGTACACCGCCGCGCTGCCCGGCTCGCGGCGCGCGCTGCTGCCGATGAACAGTTCCATGGTGGTGACCGAGCCGCTGCCGGATTCGGCGTGGAAGGAGATCGGCTGGGGCGGCTTCGAGACGCTGTCCGACCAGGCGCGCGCCTACATGTACGCGCAGCGCACCGCGGACGGGCGGATCGCGCTCGGCGGGCGCGGCGTGCCGTACAGGTTCGGCTCGGCGACCGATCATTTCGGCGAGACCAGCCCGGAGACGGCCGCCGCGCTCGCCCAGATCGTGCGGCGGATGTTCCCGGCCGCCGAGTCGGCGCGGATCGAGCACGCCTGGTGCGGCGTGCTCGGCGTGCCGCGCGACTGGTGCGCCACGGTGACCTACGACGCCGCAGCCGGCGTCGGCTGGGCAGGCGGCTACACCGGGGTCGGCGTCGCCGCCTCGAACCTGGCCGGCCGTACCCTCGCCGACCTCGTGCTCGGGGTGTCGTCGGACCTGACCTCGCTGCCCTGGGTGGGGCATCGCAGCCGGCCCTGGGAGCCTGAGCCCGCGCGCTGGGCGGGCGTGCACGGGCTCTACGCGGTCTACCGGCTGGCCGACAGGCTCGAGGCACCCGCCGCCGGCGGCACCATGGCCGGGCCGGCGCGGCTGGCCCTGGGGGAGGCACTCGGCCGGGCAGGCGACGCGATCTCCGGCATTCCGCACTAGGCCGCGGTCACGGCCGGCCCGCCGGCCGGCGACACTGGTGTTATGCCCGGGATCAGCGAAGATAGCGTGCGCCGGGTCCCGCATGACGGCGACGTGGCGCGACCGGACGACGCGCACGTGCTGGACGGGATCCGGTCGCTGCACGACCGGCTCGACGACCTGGAGCGCCTTGTCGCCCAGCGCCTGGCCGCGGAGGGCAGGCACCCCCCGGGGCTGGTGCATGAGCACCACCAGCTGCCCGCGTGGTGCCGCCCGACCAAGGGCGAGACGCGCTGGACGGTCGCCGCCGTCACGACGATCGCGATCGCGCTGCAGATCGCCGTCCCCGGACGGCTGGTGCTGGTGCGCCCGGCGTGGATCCTGCCCGCGGCGCAGGGGCTGCTGCTCATCGTGCTGATGGTGTCAAACCCGCACCGGATCAACCAGCAGTCCGGGATGAGGCGCACGCTTGGCTTCGCCCTGGCGGCCCTGCTCAGCCTCGCCAACGGCTGGTCGGTGGCATGGCTGGCGATCGGCATCGTGCAGGGCTCGCTAGGCAAGACGGCCGGGCCGCTGCTGATCACGGGCAGCGCGATCTGGCTGACCAACGTGATCGCCTTCGCCCTGTGGTACTGGGAACTCGACCGTGGCGGGCCGGCCGCGCGCGCCCTGGCCCTGCGCCCCTACCCGGACTTCCAGTTCGTCCAGATGGTCACGCCGCAGATGGCGCCGCCTAACTGGGAGCCGACGTTCGCCGACTACCTGTACCTGGCTTTCACGAACGCCGCCGCGTTCAGCCCGACCGACGTGATGCCGCTGTCACGCTGGGCGAAGATGGCCATGACCATCCAGTCGGTCATCTCAATCGTGACCGTCGCGCTGGTGGTCGCCCGGGCGGTCAACATCCTCCAGTAGGCGTATACATAAGAGGATCTTCCGGCGTAACGTGCATCTCATGTTGCTGCCCACGTCTCTGGTCGGAAGCTATCCGCAGCCCGACTGGCTGATCGACCGCGACCGGCTGGCCGGCCGGTTTCCGCCCCGAGTGCGCGCCCGCGAACTGTGGCGCGTTGCCCCCGAGTTTCTCGAGCAGGCCCAGCGGGACGCCACGCTGCTGGCCATTCGCGCGCAGGAAGATGCCGGCCTCGACATCATCACCGACGGTGAGATCTGCCGGGAAAGCTACTCCAACCGGTTCGCGACGGCGCTGGATGGCGTGGACATCGACAACCCGGGCACCGCGCTCGACCGCAGCGGTAACCCCAATCAGGTTCCCCGCGTCGTGGGCGCGATACGGCGCAACCGCCCGGTCGAGCTGGAGGACCTGAAGTTCCTCCGCGCCCACACCGACCGGACTGTCAAGATCACGGTGCCAGGGCCGTTCACCATGGCGCAGCAGGCGCAAGACGACTACTACGGGAGCAGGGAGGCGATGGCGTTCGGCTACGCCGAGGCGGTGAACGAGGAGGTCCGCGACCTTTTCGCCGCCGGCGCCGACATCGTCCAGCTCGACGAGCCGTACCTGCAGGCCCGCCCGGCCGAGGCGCAGCAGTATGGCGTCAAGGTCATCAACCGGGCGCTGGACGGCGTCACAGGGACGACCGCGCTGCACCTCTGCTTCGGCTACGCCGCGATCATCCACGACCGCCCGGCGGGCTACTCCTTCCTGCCCGAGCTCGCGGCTTGCGACTGCGACCAGATCTCGATCGAGACCGCGCAGTCGAACCTGGACTGCTCGGTGCTGGGCGCCCTGGACGGCAAGACGATCATCCTCGGGGTGATCGACCTGAGCGACCCGGCCGTGGAAACCCCGGACACCGTGGCCGAGCGGGTCCGGCGGGCGCTGCCGTACGTGCCCGCGTCGCGGATCGTGCTCGCTCCCGACTGCGGCATGAAGTACATCCCGCCCGAGACCGCGTTCGGCAAGCTGGCCGCGATGAGCGCCGCGGCCGTCCGGTTGCGGGCAGAGCTGGACGGCTGAGGGCAGCCACCGGCGGCGCGCGACCGCGGGCTTGCCGTCGCCCGGCGGCGCGAGACGTGGGGGCGTGTCCCATGGCCGCGGCCGCCGCCGCGGTCGGCCACGGACGCGAGCTGGCGCTGGGGCCCCCCACCGCCAGCCCTGTTGCAATCTCGGGAAGTTAAGGGGCTGCGTCGCCGCTCCCTCGGGTGCATGTCACCTGGTCAGCTGATGTGCGTGTGAGCAGTGCGGCAAGGGTGTGGCAGGCTGGCCGGGGCGCGGACGGCTGGCCGGGGCGCGGACGGCTGGCCGGCGGCCGTCTCAGATAGTGGGACGGCACCGGGAACTTAGGACCCGGGCCGCAGCTTTATTGCCCGTTTTATACCGATTTCCGCATGCCGCTCGGCTCCTATCTTGGCCGGCGCCCGCAGACCGCGCCCGGTATGGGTGGTTTGTCCGTCGGCAGGCCGGGCGGTTTAGGCTCCTGGCATTGGTGGTGGCACCTGCCGCCGCAATGGAGCCGGTCCGAGATCGACCGGATAACTCGGCGACGGCGCGGCCACGTCAGCCACGGACCTTGCCGCAATGGAGCCGGTCCGAGATCGACCGGATAACCCGTGGACCGCCGGCCCGGCGGTCTGCTTCGACGTGCCGCAA
>JASHPP010000784.1 GCA_030038035.1 Trebonia sp. | reverse complement strand
GCCGCCCGCGGCCGGGACGCCCGGGGCAGCCGGGACAGCGCGGGGGCCGGAGCAGGCGACTGCACGCTGACCCCGCAACTGGGGACCGGCTCACTAGCCCGCCTGGCGGCCCGGCCGCGGGCGGCCTCCCGCCCCGGCCCTGCCTCCCGGGGGCCTCGCGACCGCTGCGACCGTCGCGGCCGTCGCCCCCCTGGCGTGGGACTTTGCACACTCTGTGACCATTTAGCGCCCGGAATGCCCGATTTGTCCATGCACAAAGTGTCCAAAGTGGCACTCGCGGGACTTCTGGGACGCCAGGGAAACCGCCTGGCCGCACCAACCGGGCCCGCCCGGGCGCTCAGCCTGACCCGGTGTCGGGCTGGCAGGCCCGGCAGGGGGTGCAGCCTGCTGCCGAGGCCTCATCGAGGGTCATCGTCTGCAGGTCCTCATCGTCCATGAAGCGGATGAGGACGCAGCCCTTGTCGTGGTACCTGGGGACACCGGGGACCACGGTGACCTGACGGGCCGGCCCGGCCGGGTCGTGCTCGTCTTCGGTGTCGCCGGCCCCGGCCGGCGCGCTGTCCGCTGCCGTCGGCTCGGCGGGTTCAGGCTCGGGGTGGGCGCCCGCGCGTTCCTGGGCCGGACCCGCGGGCGCGGCCTGGCCGGTCTCCTCATCCTCATCGGCGGCGTCCGCAGTGGCGCTGGGCGCGGTGGCGGGCTCGCCCGTTGCGGGGAGGTCGCCAACCGTCTGCGGCGTGTCCGCTTCTTGGCTGGCGTCTTCGGCCGCGCTGTCTTCGGCCGCGCTGTCTTCGGGAGCGCTGTCTTCGGGAGCGGGGTCGCCGCCGGACGGCGCGGGGTCGCCGGGGCTGCCGGCCGCGCCGGTCACGACCTGCGACGTGGCCCGCGGCTCGTCGGGCTCGTCCTCGTCGGTTAGCCAGTACCTTCTGCTCGGCCAGACGTCGTCCTCATCGGCGGTGTCCGAAGTCCAGGACGTGCCCGTGCCGCCGGGTGACGTCGCGGTCTCGAACTCGCTCGCAGCCTGGGAGGTGTCGCCGGTTTCCGGGCTGTCCGTGGCGGCGAACGCGCCGTCGGCGGCCACGTCCGTGGCCGGCAGTCCAGTCGTGGCAGGCGTGCCCGCTTCGGCGGACTCCTGCGGCGGCGCTTCTGCCTCGGTGTCGCGCCGCGGGCGCGACGCCGGGTCGAACCAGCTTGGCGTCGATGACCAGGGGGACGGGGGGACGGGCACGGGCGCAATGGCCGGCCCGGGTCGTGTGGGCGGAGCCGGCGCGGGGGACTGGGCGGGCGGGGCGGAAGAGGCGGTGGCCGGGGTCGCCGAGGTCCAGGGGCTGCCCGCGGTTGCCTGGCTGCCTGTTCCGCCTGCGCTACCCGGGCTGGCCGGCGTCGCGAAGCTGTCGGAGCGGACCGGGCCCGCGTGCCGGCCGCGCATGGGCATGTCCGATCCTGCCGGGGACCGGTCGGCGGGCGGTGTCGCGTCCGGGCCCGCGGGCCACGCTCGCGCGGGAACATCCGTCCCGGCCCGGTCCCCCGCGGGTGCCTGGGCCTGCGTCCGCGGCAGGCCGAACGGCGGAGGCGGCTGCCTGTCGCCGGGGAACGGCGGCAGGACAGGCTGGGCAGGACGCGGGCTGGCGTCCGCCTCCACGCTTGACCAGTCCGCTGGGCCCGGCCATGCGCCCGCGCCCCCGCGGGTCGCGGCGGCGGTCGCCGCGGGCATCCGCGTCCCGGCCGCCTCGCCGGCCTGGGCCGGCTGGCCGACGGTGGGGCCGGCGTCGGCACGTGCCGCCGCCTGGCTCTGCTCCCCGAAGAACTCGTCGCGCTTGAGCACGACCCCGATGGCGAGCGCGGCCAGCCCGGCCGCGCTCAGCATGATCGCTATGTAAACCAGCAACAGCTTGCTGGTGACGACGCCGCCGATGAGAACCCCGATGGCGACGACGACCAGCCCGGCGCTGAACCGGATCACCTGTGACTTCTCCTCGTGTCCTGGTGCGCCGGAAACGCTCCTGGGTCAGCGGCGGTCGTGAACCGCGGCGTCACCGCCACGGAAGCCGCCCGCGTGCTGGACGACCTCAGGGACGCCGTACTGGCTGGGCGCCGGCGCGCCGTTGCGGATGGCTGGCTGCCCGAGGCCGGCCGGAAGCTGCGGCGGCGACGCCGGGGCCACGGCAGGGAACGTGCCGCTGTCGGTCACGCCGGCCTCAAGATCACGGAGCTGGCCCTCGAGGTACGCCTTGAGCCTGCTGCGGTACTCACGCTCGAATGCCCGCAGGTCGTCCACCCGCCGCTCGAGTTCCTCGCGCTGCTGGACGAGCGAGCCCATCGCCTGGCGGTGCCGCTCCTGGGCGTCCCGCTCCAGGCTCTCGGCGCGTGCCCTGGCGTCGCCTGTGATCTGCTCCGCCTGCCGGCGGGCCTTGGTGAGCACCTCATCGGCCTCGCGGCGCGCGCGCCCGAGCGTCTCATCGGCTTCCCTGCGCGCGTCAGCGATCGCCTGGTCGGCGGTCTGCTGGGCCAGCGACAGCACGCGTGCTGCCGTGTCCATGTTGTCCTCGACGGTGTGCATCCCGCCCATCATCATCGGCTCGGGCTGCCTGCGCTCCGGCGGTTCCGGCATCATCATGTCGGACTTGGTCGGATCGGACAGCGGCGAACTCAGTGCCGGGATGCTCGGCTTCCCGCCGCCGCGCAACACCTCAGCCAGCTTGGCCCGGAGTTCCTCGTTCTCCTGGATCAGCCGGTCGAGTTCAGCCTCAACCTCGTCGAGGAAGGCATCAACCTCTTCCTCGTCGTAGCCGGGCCTGAGCCTGGTCGTACTGAACTGCTTGTTCCGCACATCCGCGGGCGTCAGCGGCATCTTGTCTCCTCGGCGCGCTTAGCTGTGTTCTCAGCACGGTACCCGATCGGGACGGGGCACGTTACCTGATCAGAGATGCGGGACTGCCACCTGTAGCAAAATCAGTACCACGATGAACAGCACCATGTAGCTGAGGTCCATGGCTACTGTACCTAGCCGGAGGGGTGGGATGTAGCGGCGTAGGAATTTCAGTGGCGGATCAGTGAGGGTGAAAACCGTCTCGGCGAGCACCAGAACAAGGCCAGTCGGATGCCAGGAACGCGCGAAGACCTGGATCCAGCCGAAGATCATCCTGCCGATGAGCACGAGAAGGTAGATCCACAGCAGGTAGGTGAGGACGATTTTCAGGATGTCCATCACATCACCGCCCTCACGTACGAGTCTCGGGGAGAGGGCTGCTCCGCTAGCTCCGGTTGAACTAGCTCTGGTTGAAGAAGCCCCGCTCCGCGATGCGGGCCTTGTCTTCCGCGGTCACCTCGACGTTCGCCGGGGAGAGCAGGAAGACCTTGTTTGTCACCTTATCGATCGATCCGCGCAGCCCGAAGATCAGCCCCGCCGCGAAGTCGACAAGACGGCGCGCGTCGCTGTCGACCATCTCGGTCAGGTTCATGATCACCGGAGTGCCCTCGCGGAAGTGCTCACCGATGGTACGAGCCTCATTGTAGGTGCGCGGATGCAGCGTTGTGATCCGGGCGAGCTCGACCTGCTGTGACGGAACGGGCTCCATCCGGTGCTCGCTCACGTAGCCGCCGTAATCGGGACGGACCGCGGGGGCCTCCACCGCGTCCGCCGGCTCGTCGTACTCGTCGTAATCCTCATAATCCTCGTACTTGTCCTGGTACCGGCGATCGTCCTCCACGAGGCCTAGGTAGACCGCCATCTTGCGCATCGCGCTGGCCATCCGTCAGTCCTCCGCTGTGCCCACCCACGCGTCGCCGCGTACCCAATAGCGTTACGCGACGGACATTACATGACGTGAGGCCTTCTGGCTCCGAGCAACGCCGTACCAATTCGCACGTGTGTCGCGCCGGCGTCGATCGCGGGCTCAAGATCCGCGCTCATCCCCGCGGAGACGATGGTCGCGCCCGCCACCACCGCACGCACCGCGGCCGAGCAGGCACGCAGCGGCGCGAAGGCGTCAGCGGGCGCCATGCCCAGCGGCGCCACCGCCATCACGCCGCCGAGCAGCAGCCCCGGCTCGGCCGCCACCGCCCCGGCGATCGCAGGCACCCCGGCTGGCCGGACCCCGCCGCGCGCCGGGTCGCCGTCCAGGCTGACCTGGACCAGGCAGGTGAGCTCACGGCCCGCCGCGCGGGCGGCGGCGCCGAGCGCCTGGGCCAGGTGAGCCCTGTCCACCGAGTGCACCACGTCGGCGTACCTGGCCACGCTGCGGGCCTTGTTGGTCTGCAGCTGGCCGACGAAATGCCAGGTGATCGGCAAGTCCGCGCAGGCGGCCGCCTTGGGCGCCGCCTCGGCGTCCCTGTTCTCCCCGAAGTCGGTCACGCCGAGGCCGCACAGCAGCGCCACGTCGGAGGCCGGCCACGTCTTGGTGACCGCGATCAGCGTCACTCCCCCGGCGTCCCGCGCCGCCGCCGCGCAGGCCGCGTCGATCCTGCTCCTGACCTGCGCCAGGTTGGCGGCGAGCTCGGCGCGGCGCCGGTGCGACCGGCTCAGCTCACTTGAGGAAGTCAGGGACATCCAGGTCGTCGTCCTCTTCGAAGACCACCGGGCGGCGGCGCCCGGCGCCCGCATCGAAGACCTTGTCGGCCGCGCCGGACCGCCCGGAGTCCTTCCACCCGGACGCGGACGACCCGGCACCGTGCCCGGCGCCGGCGGCGCCCGGGTCGAACCCGGAGTCGGCGTAGGCGGAGCTGGCCGGGTCATCGTCGTCCCCGTCCTGAGCGACGAACGACACGGGCGCGGGAACATAGCCGGCCGCGACGTCGGCCGCTTGCCGCGCCGGCGCGGCGGCGGCCGAGACCGTCTGCCCCGGGGCGCCAGCGCGGCCCGCGGACCCGGACAATCCGGCGGCAGCGGACGAGTCCGGCGAGGACGCCGCGGCACCGTTGCCCGG
>JASHPP010000113.1 GCA_030038035.1 Trebonia sp. | reverse complement strand
GGCGGACACCGCGCCGGACGTGAGCGACACGACCATCCGCCAGCTCGGGCCGGTCGAGGCGTCCAGGCCGCCGTCGGCGGCGTCCTCGGTGAACGGGTCGCCGCCCGCCGGGCGCGGCCCGTAGCCGAGCCCGGCGGCCCCGGTGACCGAGGGGAACGACCGTGAGTGCAGCCGGCCCCACGTCCACGACGAGGGCGTTCCGCCGAGCTGCGCGGACAGGTGCGAGACCGCGCGGTCGAACGCCGCCGCGATCGCCGCGGGCGCGTTCGCCGGGCCGTGCCCGGACGGCCCGGCGAACGCGGCGTTGCCCGGGTCGCCGAGCGTCCACGCCTCCAGGTCCTCATCGAGCGAGGCGAGCCCGGGGCCCACCGCGAGGTCCGGCGGGTCCTTCCCCACCGGCACCCTGGCCGCCTTCCACCACGGCTCGAACACGCCGGACAGGTAGTCGCCCCAGAACGTCCACCACAGGCTCGCCGCGGCCGAGTTCGCGTCCATCACGTCATTCCACGACCCGAGCAGGGCCGCCGCGGACCGCTGCGTGGCGGTCAGCGAGGCGGACCGCAGGGCGGCCAGCACGGACGGCAGCACGCGCTCGGCCAGGCTGTCGGTCAGGTCGTTCTGCAGCGCCGCGATCGACGCCGTCGACAGGGGCTCGCCCGCCCGCAGCTCGCCGTAGGCGTGCGCGGCGCGGTAGCCGGGGTCGTAGAAGTCGGCGGTCGTGCCGATGTAATAGGGATAGGCGGCGGTGACCGGCCGCTGGTTGGCGGTCACGATCAGGTGCGAGGGCGGGTCGTAGACCTGTGGCACCGCGTCGAATGCGATCACGCCGGTGATGTCGCAGGCGCCGGTGCCCGGCATCGGCAGCCAGGGCTGGCAGCCGGGCGCCACCTGCGGGTAGTACCCGGCCGATATCGCGCCGATGTTCCCCGCGGCGTCGGCGTAGACGAAGTTCTGCGTGGGCGCGCGCCATCCCGCCAGCGCCGCCCGGAACTGCGCGAACGACGACGCCTTGTTGATGGCCAGCAGCGCCGCCAGATCGCCGGACGGCACGTTGCCCATCCAGTCCACGGCCATCGTCTGCCCGACCTGGGTCATGATCGGGCCGTGCACGGTGATGTCCACCGTCAGGTGCACGGTCGCGGCGCCGCGGACCGGGATCGTGTAGCGCACCACGGTCATCGGGCGCCACGCGCCGCGCCAGTAGTAAAAGTCGCCGCGGACGCGTTCGGCGTAGTAGAAGGTCGCCGAGTTCTGCGTGTCGGTCAGCGACCAGGCGATGTGCGCGTTGTGCCCGAGCAGCACCCCGGGCAGGCCGGGCACGCTCACCCCGGCGACCTCGTACCCGGGAGCCGACAGCGCCACCTCGTACCAGACCGATGGCAGCGTCTGCGGCAGGTGCGGGTCCCCGCCGAGCAGCGCTCCCCCGCCGGCGACGGCCGGCCCGTTGGCGGCCCACGCGTTGCTGTCGGGGTAGCTGTGGAGCTGGCCGGCGGGGAGCTGGCTGAGCTGGGCGAGCAGGTTCGCCGCGGCAGCCGCCACCGACGCCGATTCGCCCGAACGAGCCGGGGCGACTCCCGGCGTCCCCTGCTTGGCGGTGAGCACGGCCGACCCCGCGGGCGCGCTGCTCGCCGCGTCCGGCGCTATCGGGGTCAGGGGCGCCTTGACATAGGGGCCGGTGTCGTAGGGGGTCTGCGCGTTCTTCGCCAGGATCGGGAACCAGTCCATCGTGCGCGCCGCGCCCAGCGTCCGCTCGAGTACGGCGTAGTCGAGCGCGCCGGTCGTGTAGTCCAGCTCCTGGGTGAGCACGCCCTGGATGACCAGGCTGTCCACCGGCGTCCACGGTGCGGGGTACGCCCCGGTGAGGGTGAACACGGCCGGCCAGTCGCCGTCCGCGCGGACCTGGGCGATGTCGTCGTTCACCCCCTGGGCGTAGGCGAGGAGCGCCATGCGGGCCAGGCCGCTGGTCTGCGCCCACTCGGCCTGCGCGGTGCGCAGCAGGCCGAGGCGCAGCTCGAGCTCATCGCTGGCCAGGTCGCCCGGCCCGCCGAGCTGCGCCAGGCGGCCCTCGCCGAGGCGGCGCTCCAGGTCCATCTCGGACAGCCGGAACTTCGCCTCCACGTACCCGAGCGCGAGGAACAGGTCGTGGTCGCCGCGCGCGCTGATCGAGGCGAGGCCCTGCTTGGTGAACGACACCGTGACGGGCGCGGCGAGCCCTGGCACGCGCAGCTCCCGCGAGCTGACCGGCTCCCCGCCCGACGCCGACGTCCACGCGCCCCGCGCAGGGTCGAGCGCCGGCCCGAGCGCCGGGATCGTCCCGAAGCCGAAGCCGAGCACGCCGAGGAGCGCGGCCGAGAAGACGACCGCGGCGACGGCGTTGACCACACGGCGCACCCGCCGGGTTCTCGTCACTGGCCTCTCACGCGTCGACATTATGTCCGTTTTATCACGCCTGCCCGATCGCAGCTGCCTGTTACCTACGGAATTGGTGCCCATTGTCCCCTTTAAATGCGGCACAATCCGGGGACAATTTGATTACTGAGCGCTGCATCCCGCCGCGCTGAAATCGGTACGCTGAGGTGGTGAGATGGATGGCTTGGCCCCGGATCAAGAACCCCAGGTCATCAGCGCCGCCCGGGACACACGAGCACGGTGGCGTGACCGTTACCGTGATGCCGGCGCCTGAGGCAGACGCCGCTCCCAGGACCGGGCAGAACACGGGCATCAGCGGTACCCGGCACGCGGTGGTCGACGGCCCATCGACCAGTGCACGGAACACGTATACGCAGTACGCGGACAGCGGCGCCGACGGCTACGCGCCGACCGCCGAATTCGGCGCTGTCAGCGATCCGGCCTCCGACGAGCCCCCCGATAGCGGGATCGCGATCCTCGAGGGTGTCGTGACGACGGATATCCCTGTCGAGGAGCCGCCGGGTCCGCAGCCGCAGCTGAACGAGCCGATCACGCTGCCGCCCGTCCCGGTGGGGTGGGTCCCGGACAGCAAGCAGGGATCGCTGCGCGCGGTGAACGGGGGAAGCGGCGCGGCAGCGGGCAACGGCGGCGCGCCGGTGGCCTCGGGCGGCGCGCCCGTGGGCTCGACCGGCCTGCCCGCGACCGCCGGCGGGCCGAGCGGGGGCGGCAGGGCGATAGGCGGCAACGGTCCCCCGCCGCAGCGGATCCGCGACCTTGCCCTGGACCAGCGGATGCGGCTCTGGCGGTGGCGCGCGCTGATCATGGTGATCGCCGGCGTGGTGTTCTGGATCATCAGCAGAAACTGGGCGATCGGCCTGTCGCTCGCCGTCCTGGCCGGCATCATCGACACGATCTACCGGTCGCGCACGGTCGCCGACATCCCCACCGGCGGCAGCCCGGACCGCGCGCAGCGCCGGACCAGGCGCCAGCTGCGCAGGATGCGCCGCGCCGGGTACCTCACGCTGCACGCGCGGCCGATCCCTGACAGCCTTGAGGTCATCGACCACCTGGTCGTCGGCCCCACCGGGGTCTACGCGATCGACTCGGAGAAGTGGCACCGCGCGCTGCCCATCCGCACCCGCAACGGCAAGCAGCTGTGGCACGGGCCGGACAGCAAGAAGGAGCGCCTCGAGCATGCCCGCTGGGAGGCGCAGCAGGCCAGCGAGCGGCTGTCCGCGGCGCTCGGCACCGAGATACCGGTGCGCCCGGCGATGGCGGTGTACGGACCGCGGGTGCCGTGGGACATCGCCACGATCAGGGACGTCGACGTGTTCAGCGGTCCCCGGCTGCACGTGTACCTGCGCCGCCGCGCGCGGAGCAAGACGGTGCCACGGCTGACACGGGAGCAGGTGCAGACGATCTATGCGGCGGCAAGCACGGTCCTGCCGGGTGTGGCCCCGGCGAGGACGGCCACACCGGTAGGCTGAGCTTCCTGGCTACTGAGGGGAGTTCGGCATGCCTCCGTTGAGGTCCCGCACGGTTACGCACGGCAGGAACATGGCCGGCGCGCGCGCGCTGCTGCGCGCGACCGGGGTAGCAGGGAAGGACATCGGCAAGCCGATCATCGCGGTCGCCAACAGCTTCACCGAATTCGTCCCCGGCCACGTGCACCTGCGGGAGGTCGGCGTCGTCATCGCCGACGCGATCCGCACGGCCGGCGCGGTGCCGCGCGAGTTCAACACGATCGCGATCGACGACGGCATCGCGATGGGGCATGGCGGCATGCTGTACTCGCTGCCCAGCAGGGAGCTGATCGCGGATTCTGTCGAGTACATGGTCAACGCGCACTGCGCGGACGCGATGATCTGCGTCTCCAACTGCGACAAGATCACGCCGGGCATGCTGATCGCCGCGATGCGGCTGAACATCCCGACGGTGTTCGTCTCCGGCGGGCCGATGGAAGCTGGCAAGGTGACGGCCGGGGAGCTGGCCGACGGCGCCAGGAAGCTGGACCTGATCGACTCGATGGTGGCGGCTGCCGACCCGTCGGTGTCCGACGCCGAGCTGCTCGCGCTCGAGGAAGCCGCCTGCCCGACCTGCGGGTCGTGCTCGGGGATGTTCACCGCGAACTCGATGAACTGCCTGACCGAGGCGATCGGGCTCGCGCTGCCGGGCAACGGGACCACGCTGGCCACGCACGTGGCGCGGCGGTCCCTGTTCGAGCGGGCAGGCGCGCTGATCGTGGAGATCACCAAGCGGTACTACGAGGACGAGGACGAGACCGTGCTGCCCCGTTCGGTGGCGAGCAGGGACGCGTTCGAGAACGCGATGGCGCTCGACGTGGCGATGGGCGGGTCGACCAACACCGTGCTGCACCTGCTGGCGGCCGCGCACGAGGCGGGCGCGGACTTCGGGCTCAAGGAGATCGACGAGCTGTCCCGGCGGGTTCCGTGCCTGTGCAAGGTCGCGCCGAGCAGCGCCTACCACGTCGAGGACGTGCACAGGGCCGGCGGCATCCACACGATCCTCGGCGAACTCGACCGGGCCGGCCTGCTCAACCGCACCGTGCACACGGTGCACGGACTGCCGCTCGCGGACTGGGACCTGCGGTCCGGGTCGACGTCGGATGAGGCGGTCGAGCTGTACCACGCCGCGCCCGGCGGGGTGCGGACCACCAGGGCGTACTCGCAGGACGCCCGCTGGTCCTCGCTCGACCTGGACACGGTGGCCGGGTGCATCAGGGACGTGGCGCACGCCTACAGCCCCGACGGCGGGCTCGCCGTGCTCAACGGCAACCTGGCCCCGGACGGGGCGATCGTGAAGACGGCCGGGGTGCCGGAGGAGCTGTTCACGTTCACCGGGCCGGCCCGGGTCTTCGAATCGCAGGAGGATGCCGTCGAGGGCATCCTCGGCGGCCGCGTCGTCCCCGGCGACGTGGTGGTCATCCGGTACGAGGGCCCGCGCGGCGGGCCCGGGATGCAGGAGATGCTGTACCCGACAAGCTTCCTCAAGGGGAAGGGGCTCGGCCGGGCGTGCGCGCTGATCACCGACGGCCGGTTCTCCGGCGGCACCACGGGGCTGTCCGTCTGCCACGTCGCCCCCGAGGCGGCCGGCGGCGGCGCGCTCGCGCTCGTGGCGGACGGGGACACGATCGTGATCGACATCCCGCGCCGTGACCTGCGGCTGGACCTGCCGGACGCCGAACTGGCGGCGCGGCGCGCCGCCTTGCTCGCCGCGCTCGGCTCCTTCCGCCCGGCCGGCAGGCAGCGGCCGGTCAGCGCCGCGCTGCAGGTGTACGCGGCGATGGCGACCTCGGCGGCGACGGGCGCGGCCCGGGATATCTCGGCGATCACGGGCACCAACGGGCAGTGACCGCGGGGTTCGTGCGGGCGGCGCGCGCCGCGGACGCGGCCGGTCTCGCGCGCGTCCAGGTGGCGAGCTGGCGCGCCTCGCTCGCCTGGCTGGTGCCTGACCCGGTCATCAGCGAGCTGACCAGCGCGGACGCGGAACTGCAGTGGGCTGAGCGCTGGCTGGAAGCGATCACGAAGCCGCCGACGAGCAGGCACCGGGTGCACGTCGCGGTCGCGCCCGACGGGGGCGGCTGCGCCGGGTTCGCGTCGGCCGGGCCGGCCACCGACCCGGACCTGTGGCCGGGGACCGACGGCGAGCTGTACGAGCTGCACGTGCTGCCGGAACAGGCCGGGCTCGGGCACGACGAGCGGCTGCTGCACGCGGTCGCCGACACCCTTGCCGAGGACGGCTTCCGCACCGCGTGCACCTGGGCGCTGGCGGACGACAACGCCCGGCTTTCGTTTCTGCAGGCCGCGGGGTGGGCACCGGATGGCAGCCAGGCCAACCTGGACATGGGCGTGAAAGTGCCCGTGGTCCGCCTGCACACCGCGCTCTGCTAGCGCCGGGGGCCCGGTAACTTAGGACCCGGGCCGCATATTTTTTGTCCGTTTTATGCCGATTTTCGGCTGCCGTTCGGGTCCTATCTATGAGCCTGCCCGGCAATAGCCCGCCAGGTCGGGTCCGGGGACCGCTCCAGGCTGGCACGGTCCCGGCGGATATTGGCGGGGTCCCCGCCGCCAATAGGCTTGGCGCTGGGGGCCACGCCGCCAGCACGCGCGGCGACGTCAAGCGGGACTAACTGTCTCAATCTGGGCAGATCATCCGGATGGGTGCCACCAGCGGCACGCCAGAGACGGCCGGCCGACGCGCCCGGTATGGGGTGGTTTGTCCGTCGGCAGGCCTTCCTGGACCCCTGGGGGGCGGGGCTTGGGCTGGTGAGTCAGCACTGTTCGTTCGGGATAACTGTTTTAAAATCTGCCGGTGGCAACAGCGCGTGACTGGCTGGCAGGTACCCGCCCCAGGACCCTGCCGGCCGCCGTCGTCCCTGTCCTGATCGGCTCGGGTGTCGCGGCGGGATACGGGAAGTTCTCGCCGTGGCGGGCCGCACTGGCACTGGTCGTCGCGCTCGCGCTGCAGGTCGGGGTGAACTTCGCCAACGACTACAGCGATGGCGTCCGCGGCTCGGATTCGGCGGAGCGCCGGGTCGGGCCGGTGCGCCTGGTCGGCTCCCGGCTGGCGGAGCCCCGGCAGGTCAAGCTGGCGGCGTTCGGCTGCTTTTGCCTGGCGTGCTGCGCGGGGGTCGTGCTTGCCGCGGTGACCTCGTGGTGGCTGGTGCTCGGCGGTTCGCTCGCGGTGCTCGCGGCGTGGTTCTACACCGGCGGCTCGCGGCCGTACGGCTACCGCGGGCTCGGCGAGGTGGCCGTGTTCGTGTTCTTCGGCGTGGCGGCGGTGGCTGGCACGGCGTTTGTGCAGATGGGGAACCTCAGCTGGCTTGGCCTGGCGGCGTCGGTGCCGGCGGGGCTGCTGTCGTGCGCGCTGCTCATGATCAACAACTTGCGGGACATCCGGTCCGATTCGGAGTCGGGGAAGCGGACGCTCGCGGTGCGCATCGGGGACGCGCGGTCGCGGGTGGCGTACCTGGCGTTCGTGCTCGTGCCGTTCGCCCTCGGCGCGGCGATCGCCTTCGAGCGGCCGTTCGCGCTGCTCATGCTGCTGGCGCTGCCGCTGACGCTCGCTCCGGTGCGGGCGGTGCGCGGTGGCGCGTCCGGGCCCGCGCTGATCGCGACGCTGGGCCAGACGGGGCGGCTGCAGCTGGCCTTCGGCCTGGCGTTCACGGTGGGCCTGGCGATCCACGGGTGAGCCGCACGCGGCGGCGCGCGGATCAGAGCTTGACCCGGCCGGCCGCGCCGGTCCACTCGATGCGCGTGCCGAGCGGCGCGCAGGACTCGGCCAGCCGCTCGATGATGTCCCGTCCGCGCTCGGCGTCGGCGCGGCGCGGAATGCCGCTGGCCGTGAGCCCGCGGCCGCGGCCGAGTTCGACCGGGTGCAGCGTGAGCTCGGCCAGCCCGTCGCGGTCGTAGCGGCACTCCGCCACGACCGACTCGAAAACCCACGCATGGTCGAAGCTCGCGGCGTTGAGCAGCCGCGAGAGGTCGGCATCGGTCACCTCGCCCGGGGGCTGGTTTGAGCCGGCCACCAGGTCCCGGTGCACCCGGTACAGCTCGCCGGGCAGCGGCTGCTGGATGTCGCTCCAGAAGAAGTTCCCCAGGCCGTGGAAGATCGGCCGGCCGCGGTAGACCTCAATCGGCCCGAGACGGTGTATCCCGGTCGTGACGAAGGCGTCGGCGCCGGCGTCGATCGCGCGGCGGGCGAGTTCTCCGACGATGTGCGCCGGCTCGTTCGGCGCCGCCTGGCTGGCCGGCTCGTGGGAGTGCAGGGTGGCGACCAGGTAGTCCGAGTGCTGCCTGCCCAGGCGGATCGCCTGGAGCTGTGCCAGCAGGTGATCGTCTGACGGCTGGTAACGGTAGCGGGGCGGGCCGGTCCCGCCGTCGGCGGCCCGCTCGACGCGCTGGCCGAACAGCTCGCAGGAGCCGGCTTCTGGCGGCGCGCCGAGCTCGGCGGCCACGGCTGCCAGGGCGTCGAAGAGGCGCTCGGGAAGCACCGCGGTCCTGGTCAGGGCGACCCCGCTGACGCCCGGGCGGCCCGGCGCCTCACCGTGCGGCGCGAGCGCGTCGCTGAACGGCCGGAACGTCGTCGCGAACGAGGCGAGGCCGATCCGGCCCGCAGGCGTTTCCAGGTAGCGGGCGGCGCGCGCCGACGCCTGCGCGCCGCCCGCGCCCGCGTGCACGACGCCGGCCAGGTCCAGCAGGTCCGAGGTGGCGCGCATGCCCGCCACTCCCCAGTCGAGGGCGTGGTTGTTGGCGCGCGACACGAGCCGGATGTTCATCGCGGCGAGGTCAGCCGCCACGGCGGGTTCGGCGGCGAGGGTCCAGTCGCCGTCCCAGGGGTAGGGATGGCCGTGGAAGTCCCTGGCGTCGAAGATCACCGTCTCCAGGTTCGCGCAGGCGACGTCGGCGCGGGCGAGCACGCCGAGCACGGCGGCGAACGCCGGGTCGCGGCCGGCCAGCTGCGAGACCGGTCGCGACAGCACGCAGTCCCCGAGGAAGGCCATGGTAAGGCCGGCGGGCGGTCCGGTCATAGCGCTTGGCTGGCGGCGCCGGCTGGCTGGGTTTCTGTGTCCAGCTCCGGCGCGGTGTGCGGCTGTGGTGTTGTGTGCGGCTGTGGTGCGGTGTGCGGCGCGGCGATGGCCGGCGTGGCTCTGCCCGGCGGCTCCCGGCCGGCCGGCGGCTCCTGGCCGGCCGCCGGGTCGCAGGGAAGGACCCGGAGCGCGTCGGGCGGGAGACACGCCAGGACCGGGGTCCCGGCCGGCCACGAAGCCGACTCGCTCGTGTTCGCTACCAGCGCCTGGATCGTGACGCCAGCGGCCAGGTGCACGATCACCTGCGTCGCCGAGCCGAGGAAGACGGTTCGCTCGACAATCCCGGGGAGCTGGTTAGCGGCGGCATCCTGGTAGCCGCGCAGGCCGACCTGCTCGGGGCGGATCGCGAGGCGAACCCGGCCGGCGGACTCGACCGCACCGCCGTTGGCAGTCAGCTCGAAGCCGCCCACCGCGACCCGGCACGACCGGGCGCCGTTGCCCGGAGCGCGCACGACGGCGTCCATCAGGTTGGACACCCCGAGGAAGTCCGCGACGTAGGCGTCCGCCGGCTCGTCATAGACGGCCTGCGGGCTGCCCATCTGCACGATGCGGCCGTTCGCCATGACCGCGATGCGGTCCGACATCGTGAGCGCTTCCTCCTGGTCGTGGGTGACGTAGATGAACGTGATCCCGACCCGTTCCTGCAGCGCCTTCAGCTCGACCTGAAGCGTGCGCCGCATCCTGGCGTCGAGCGCGCCAAGCGGCTCGTCGAGCAGGAGCACCGAGGGCCGCAGCACCAGGGCGCGCGCGAGGGCGACCCGCTGCTGCTGCCCGCCGGACAGCTGCGCGGGCCGGCGGCGCTGGTAGGGGCCGAGTTCGACGAGGTCGAGCGCCTCGCCGACCCGCTGGCTCACCTCCTTCTTCGAACAGCGCTGGTAGCGCAGCCCGAAGGCGACGTTGGCGCGCACGTCGAGGAACGGGAAGAGGGCGTAGTGCTGGAAGACCGTGTTGACCGGGCGCTTGTTGGGCGGCAGGTGGGTGACGTCCGCCCCGTCGAGCACGATCCGGCCCCTGGTCGGGTCCTCGAAGCCGGCGAGCATGCGCAGCGTGGTGGTCTTGCCGCAGCCGGAAGGCCCGAGCAGGGAGAAGAACTCCCCGGCCGTTATCTCGGCGCAGATGCCATCGACGGCGTACTGGTCGTCGAAACGCTTGGTCAGGTCGATGAGGGTGACGGCGCCTCCGGCCATTGGTCTCTCCCTTGCGTAGTCGTCTGGTGGGGCAAGCCGTGTCGGCACGGCAGCGGGGTCAGGCGCCGGTCAGCGGGCCGAGCGGGAGGCCCCCGGCACGGCGCTGCTCGCCGCGCGTCAGCCGCCGGTAGATGGCCCACCCGATGGCGACCGTGACGATCGACATGACGAACATGACCGTCGCGAGCGCGTTGAGCGCGGGCGCGGCCGCCGATCCTCCGTGCGCGCCGAGGGTGTAGATGATCACGGACATCGGCTGCGACTGGGCGTTCGACGACAGCAGGTCGACGATGACGAAATCGTCGATGACCCCCGCGAAAACGAGCACGGTGCTGGCGAAGATGGCGGGGAACAGCATGGGCAGCAGCACCCGGCGGATGGCGCCGATCGACGACGCCCCGAGGTCCATGGCCGCCTCCTCGTAGTCGCCGCCTATCGACTGGAGCCTGGCCCGCACGATGATGGCGGGCCAGGAGATGTTCCACGCCACGAGGGCGAGGAACTGCGCGGTGGTGCCGAGCCGCACGAAGGTGAGCAGGTTGGTCAGCAGCAGGAAGATGCCGACGCCGAAGATGAGCTCGGGCATGACGAAGGCGAGCAGCATCAGGAACGTCCAGGCCGATGCCTGCCTGGAGCGCCAGCGGTGCACGCCGATCGCGAACAGGACGCCGATCGGGATGGCGACCACAGTGGTGAGCACCGCCAGCCGCAGGGTCTGCACGACGGCTTCGTGCAGCGCGGGGTCGTGGAGCACCGAGTAGTACGGGTCGCCGACGTACCAGCGCAGCGAGAAGCCCTGCCATTCGCTGACCGACGATCCGCTGTTGAACGAGAACAGGATCGCCAGCACGACGGGCAGCAGGGACCAGGCCAGGTAGAGCCACACGTATCCGCGCAGGACCGGCAGCCGGCGCACCCGACGCCCGCTTCGCACCCTTTGCACCTTCCGCGCCCTTTGCACTTTTTGCACCCGCCGCAGCTGTGCAAGCGGCCAGGTGAGCGCGGCCGGGCCGGCCTGCCTGTCGGCCGCGGCGGGCGCGACCTCGGGCGCGGTGGAGGTGGAGGTCGCGGTTCTGATCCCGGTCATAGGACGTCACCTTCCGCGGCGGTGCGCGAGCTGTTGCGGACGTACCAGATCATCGGAGCCAGCATCACGATCAGCAGGAACAGGACAAGGACGGCGCCCTCGCCGCCCTCGCCGGGCGTCGAGAAGCTGTCGCTGATGATGTTGCCGATCATGGTGGTGGTGGGGACGCCGGAGAGCATGGTGTTCGTGTAGAAGTCTCCCGCCATCGGCAGGGCCGTGATCAGCGCGCCGGCATAGATGACCTGCCTGGACAACGGCAGCGTCACGTGCAGGAACGTTCGCGTGCGCCCAAGCCCCAGGTCCCTGGCCGCTTCAAGCAGCGACGTGTCGATCCGGTCGAGCCCGGCGTACAGCACGATGATCAGGTAAGGGACGTAGCCGTACACCAGCCCGAGGACCACGGTGACCGGCATGCCGGAGAGCCAGTTGACCGGCTGGGTGATGAGGTGGGCCAGCATCAGGGCGTGGTTGACCAGGCCGCCTACCTGCAGCAGGTTCTGCCAGGCGAGCATCCGCATCATGTAGCTGACCCAGAAGGGTGCCACCAGCGCGACGAGGTACAGGCCCTTGCGCCGGCCGGCCTGGCGGGCGACGTAGTATGCGACCGGGTAGGCGATCAGCAGGCAGATGGCCGACGCGATGGCGACGTACACCAGGGTCCGCAGGACGGTCGCGCCCAGGTAAGCGTGGGGGCCGAACAAGTCGGCCAGGACCTGCCTGACATAGCCGGACTGCCAGTCCAACGGGTTCCAGACCGGCACCGCGGTGAGGAACAGCGGGTTGAGGGTCCCTCCCGCGATGGCCAGCGCCACGTAGAACGGCAGCAGGAACAGCACGGTGAGCCACAGCGCGCCGGGGATGGTCAGTGTGGGCCAGAGCCATCTCGGGCGCCGCGTGCCCTGCCTGGCTCGGTTCGGGTGAGCCTCGGTGGCGTTCATCGGGTCTAGGCCCCGGCGCTGAACTCTTGCCAGGCGCTGTTCCACGCCAGGTCGGCGCTCGGGCTCAGCTCGAGTTCGCGGTAGCCCACGCCGAAGTAGCTCGGCAGCACGGTGCAGGAGGCGAGGTTCGGCGGGATGAACCCCTCCTTCACAAGGCTCGTGGCCGTGATCTGCCGCTGCGGCGGCTGGTAGCCGAGCCATGCGAAGTTCTCCATGGCGTTGCCGTACTCGAGCATGTAGTTCAGGAAGAGGTGGGCGAGCACCGGATTGTCACCGGAGGACAGGACCGCCATCGTGTCGTTGTTCACCGGACCGCGGCCGCTCGGCGGGAACCAGTAGCCGATGACGCTCGGGCTCTGCCCCTTCGGCATCTCCGAGGGGGTCGATACGATCGCGCCCGACCAGGCTTGCTGGACCCACACCTGGTCGTCAGGGATCGCCGTGTAGCTGTCGTTTATCTGGATCTTGTCCATGTCGATCAGCTCGATCAGGCTGTTCTTGGCCAGGGTGAGCTGCGCCTGCGAGGTCGTGTTCAGGTCGGTGATCCCGTTCTTCAGCAGGCCCAGGCTGAGTCCCTCGCGGTAGTCGTCGAGGATGGACTCATACCCCCGGTAGGCCGGGTTCCAGAGCATGCTCCAGCCGTTGGACATCGTGTAAGGATCTTGGGTGACGTGGTCCTTGCGGTAGGCGATGCCGGTGGTATAGACGGTGTAAGGCACCGTGAAGTGCCAGTCCTGGTCGTAGAACGGGTTCTGGAACTGCGGCCACACCTGATCGATGTTGGCGATGTAACTGTGATTCAGCGGCCGCAGGAGCTTGCCGGTCACCAGCTGGCCGATGATGTCGACCGTCGGCCAGAACACATCGAAATTCACCTGGCCGGTGTTGAGCTTCGCCAGCGCCTCGTTCATCGTGCCGAACGTCGTGATCTCCACCTGGCAGTCGTACTTGGCGGCGAAGGCATCGACGACCTTGGTGTAGATGTACTCCTCCCAGTTATACAGCTGGAGCGTGGCGTTCTTCTCCGGCTCCAGCCCGCTGGCGATGACATCGCTGCCGGTGACCGGCCAGCTGACCGGCTGGCTGGGACGGGCGAGCGGGTAAGGAGTCCCCGACCCCGAGGATGCCCCCTGACTGCTGCTCGCACAGGCGTCGAGCAGCAGTCCGGCGGCCGAGATGGCCAGGGCGGCGCCGCCGGAGCGGGCCAGGAAGTCACGCCTGCTCATCGCGGGCGTGGCCGGGCGCCCATTCCTCGGGTGCCGGATCATCTCAGCCCACCCCACGTGGCGCAGAACTTGCTGGTCAGCTGCTGGTAGTTGGTCACGAGCTTCCTCCCTCGGGTGGCAATAATATAAGATTATTGTCCGTAGGTTGGGGGTACCGTAACGCTTACTGTCCCGGAAGTCAATAGCTGCGAGAGGCCAGGTGGCAGGGTGCGGATGCCGACTGAAGCCGAGACGGCGGAGCTGCGCGACGAGGCCGTCAGGCTCGCCAGCGACCTCATCAAGATCGACAGTGCCAACCCGCCAGGAAACGAGACGGCGGTCGCCTCGGTCCTGATGCGGTACCTCCAGGCGCGCGGGGTCGGCTGCGAGCTGGTGGCCAGGGAACGCGACCGGGCGAACCTCATCGCCCGGCTGCCCGGTTCTGGCAACGGCCCGTCACTGGCGTTGCTCGGCCATTCCGACGTCGTGCCGGCGGACGCCCGCGGCTGGCAGCACCCGCCGTTCAGCGGCCTGGTCGACGGGGACGGTTACCTGTGGGGCCGCGGCGCGGTCGACATGAAGAACGAGATCGCCACCCGGGCGGTGGCGCTCGGGGTGCTGGCCAGTGCCGGCTTCACGCCGCGTGGTGACCTCGTGCTGATCGTGGCGGCCGACGAGGAGGTCGGGACGGCCGACGTCGGCCTGTCCTGGCTGGTCCGGCAGCGCCCGGACATCGGCACGGACTTCGCGCTCAACGAGGGGTCGGCGGAACGGCTGACGCTGGCCAGCGGAGCGACGATCGCGACGGTGGCGGTAGGCGAGAAGGCGGCCGGCTGCGTGCGGATGACCGCCGTGGGCGAGGCGGCGGCCACGATCTGGCCCGGACTCGGCGCGAATGCCGTGCCCAGGCTGGCGACGCTGATTGACCGTCTCGGACCGGGCATCCTGGCCCGCCGGGTCCTGCCGAGTACACGCCCGCTGCTTGACAGGCTGCTGGCTGAGGCGGGCGCCTTTGCCGCGGCCGGCGAGGCGCTGCCGGCGGCCCTGGCCGCTGCCGGTTCACTGCACCCGGCGCTCGAGAGCCTGCTCGGCTCGATGTTCGCCGACACGGTCGCGCTGACCCGGCTGGGCGGATCCGGCTCGCTCAACGTGATGCCCGCGCGCGCCTGGGCCGAGGGCGACTGCCGGGCCCTGCCCGGGACGACCGAGGAGGACGTGGTGGCCAGCCTGACCAGGCTGCTCGGCGACGACCTGCCGTACGAGCTCGAGTTCGCGCAGCCGCTGGCCGGCGGCAGCGTCTCAGCCGTCGACAGCCCGCTGTTCGAGGCCTGCAGGCGCTTCGTCGCCAGGCACGACCCCGGCACCACGCTCGTCCCCACGCTGTGCCCGAGCTTCACCGACTCCCACTACCTGCGCGAGGCGTTCGGGACCGTCGCCTACGGATTCTGGCCCGTGCGGTCAACGCCGTACGAGGTCATGTACGCCGGCCTGCACGGTCACGACGAGCGGGTTCACGTGGATGATCTGGGTTACGCCACGTTGTTCCATATCGAAACGTGCCTGGCTATAGGGTCGATGGACCGTTAGGGCGGGCACGGTGAACCAGAGGAGGACGGGCATGCTCGACGGAGCGGACCGCAGGACGCTGATTCTCGACGCCGCCCGCGACGTCATCAGCGAGCGGGGGGTCGACGCGGCCCGCATGGCGGACATCGCCGAGCGCGCCGGCGTGAGTCTCGGGCTGGTCCAGCACTATTTCCGCCACAGGGACAGGCTGCTCGCCGAGGTGTTCAGCCTGGAGTCGGAGCGCATCACGGTGCGGTGGCGCAACCTGGTCGACCCCGGCGCCGACCCGCTGACCCGCCTCGTCGAGTACCTCAGGCTGTGTGCCAGGGAAGGCACGGACCCAAGCGTGCGGTCCTTCCGCCTGACCTGGTCGCTCTGGCTGGAGTTCTGGTCCAAGGCGAACAGGGACGCCGCCCTCCGCGAGGAGGTCGCCGCGATCTACCGTGAGTTCAGCGCCCCGTTCAGCGACGCCATCGTCGAGGGAATCGAACGCGGCATCTTCGCCCCGAGGAGCGCCGTGCCGGACATCGTGGACCGGTTGGTCTCGCTCATCGACGGCCTCGCGATCCGCACGCTCCTGGATGGGATGGACCAGCGCCGAATGCTCTCGCTGCTGGTGGACTGCCTGTGCGTCGAACTGGGCGTGGCCGATGAAGAGGCGAAGCTGTTGCGCCAGCAGCTGTAGCCGGTCAGCGGGTGGGCGGGCACCGGGGCTATTAGCGGGTGCGGCGCGGCCGGAACTTGATCCAGGCCAGGATGGCAAGTGCGACCACCAGCAGCCACGGGGAAAGCAGGAAGTGCACGGCGAAGCCGAGCACGGCCAGGGCGATGATGGCGATAAGGGCAAGGACGATGATGGTCCCGGGCATTGTGATCGGTCTCCGTTCACGTCGGGGTGCCGGCCAGCGCTGGGTCTGCGCCGGCTGGTGTGCCTGCTTCAAGGCTGCCGCCGGTGCTCGCCGCCGTCGATCCGGATCAGCCCTGTTCGCACCCTGATATGCGGCGCCGGCGCGTCAGGGTCATCCCTGGCCAGGGCGCGGGCGACCGACGCACGGGTCCGGCGCAAAGCGCACGGGCGTGGTTGGTCCCGCATCGTAAGTGGGCATCATTTCGACCGGGGCCGAACCGAGCGGGGGTGGCGGGAGTGGAGAACCGGAGCCTGGGCCGCGGCCGGGTCAGCGTGCCGGTGGTCGGGCTTGGCACCTGGCGGCGGCTGGAGGCAGCCGCCGCGGCCGGCCGGCAGGGCGAGCTCATCGAGGCCGCCATCGCGGCTGGCATCCGGGTCATCGACACCTCACCCATGTACGGCACCGCCGAGCGCCTGCTTTCCGGCGCGCTGGACGGCCACCGCGGGCAGGTGTTCATCGCGGACAAGGTCTGGACCCCGTCGGCGCAGGAGGGCGCGGCGCAACTGTCCCACGCGGTGGACTGGTATGGCGGCCTGGTCGACTTGATGCAGATCCACAACCTGGTGGCCTGGCAGGCGCACCTGCCCATGCTCGAGGCCGCCCGGGACCGCGGGCTGGTCGGCCTGATCGGGGCCACCCACTACTCGCCAGCGGCTTTCGGCGAGCTCGCCGAGGTCATGCGCACTGGCCGCATCGACACCGTCCAGGTGCCATACAACCCGGACCACCGGGAGGTCGAGCGCACCATCTTGCCGCTGGCTGACGACCTCGGCCTCGGCGTCCTGCTGATGCGCCCGCTCGGCGAGGGCCAGCTCATGCGCCGGCCGCCCAGCCCGGCCCAGCTCGCGCCGCTGCGTCCCTTCGGCATCACCACCTGGGCCCAGGCCCTGCTCAAGTGGGGCCTGAGCGACCCGCGGGTCCACGTCTCGCTGACCGCCACCGCCCAGCCCGGCCGGCTCGCGGAGAACGCCGCCGGAGGATCGCCGCCGTGGTTCGGAGCGGACGAACGGGCCTACGTGCTGCGCCTGGCCACGGCCGGCTAACCCAGCGACATCCTGTCGCACACGGGAGGATCATGGTGGACCAGCAGCCGCAGCCGGGCCCGCTCGGGCCTGACGTGGCGGTCACGCACATCCTGGTCGTCACCGACCCGGTGCGGTCGCGGGATTTCTGGGTCGGCGTGCTGGGTGCCGAGCTGTACCGCGAGTACGGCGGGACCAGCGTGGTGCTGCGATTCGCCGGCACCTGGCTGTTGCTGGTCAGCGGGGGCGGCCCGACCGCCGACAAGCCCACCGTGGTCTTCCGGCCGCCCGCCGACGCCGACCTGGTCAGTCACGCGATGACGCTGCGCGTGGCTGACTGCCGGGCAGCCTACGAGGCGCTGCGGTCCAGAGGCGCCGCGTTCCTCACCCCGCCGCACGACTGGGGCTCCGAGATCCGCTGCTTCCTGCGAGACCCAGACGGCCACCTGGTAGAGATCAGCCAGTCAAAAGCCGGCTGACAGGACCGGAGGTTGATCCCAAGCGGGCAACGCACATACATGCGGCTACGCCCGTGTTCGTGCCGACGACAGCATCGACGGCGGTCCGGACCGCTGCTCCATCGGCGGCTACGGGGGGAGGCACCCGGCTGGGGTCGCTGACTCGCCGCGGCTCCGCACTGGCAAGGCCTCCATTCAATTCCCTTCCTCCGAACGCTCCGGGCTTCCTCCCTGCCGCGACGCGAACTCTCACCGGTTTCGCCGGCGTCAGCAGTGGCGCCCGCACGTTGCCGCTGCGCGGTTCGCAGTGCGGGTCGTTGTCTGTGACATTCCCGAGGGGGCCAAGGGGAGGGCAGGCGGATCAGCGAGCGGGAAGCCCGGCGCGAGGAATTCGCGGTATCCGGCCGTAGGGTCGTTCGCCGGCCAGAACGCTGGGCACAATCACCGGGGTGAGCGTGCAACTGAACCACACCATCGTCTCCTGCCGTGACCAGCAGCGGTCAGCGGCGTTCCTGACCGGGATCCTTGGCCTGCCGGCGGCGACCCGGTTCGCGCGTTTTCTCGTCGTCGAAGCCGATAATGGCGTCTCGCTGGACTTCGCTGAGACCGCCGGGGCGATCACGCCCCAGCACTATGCCTTCCTGGTCGGCGATCAGGAATTCGACGCGGCCTTTGGCCGCATCCGGGACCTGGACCTGCCGTACTGGGCAGATCCCGGCCAGAGCCGGCCGGGGATGATCAACCACAGGGACGGCGGCCGCGGCCTGTATTTCGAAGACCCCGACGGCCACATGATGGAGATCATTACCCGGCCCTACGGCAGCGGCAGCTGATCCTCCCGCGGCCGCGGACACCGATCGCGGGTGTGCATGGCCGGCCGCGAGCCGGGCGGGAGGCCCGGCCGCGAGGCGGGCGGGAAGCCGGCCGCCGGCCGCGCCGGATGCGCTGATGCTGCGGCGGCGGATACGATCACCGGTGTGGGGTGCCCGCCGGCCCGCTACGACGCCATCGCCGACTGGTACGCCGAGTTCAGCAAGGACTGGGACGCCGGGCCGGCGGACGTCCTGAGCGTGCTCCACCACCTGCGGGACAACTTCCGCCAGCTCGGGCCGGAGGTCGCCAACGGCCTCGTGACCGAGGCATCAGACATCCCCGCAGATGTCTTCCAGATCGCTCCCCGCGCCATCACGGCCATCCTCGCCCGCGCGGCCGATCGCGGGGAGGTACGCCCCGAGAAGATCACACCGCTGATCGCCCGGCTGCCGGCAGACCTGCTCCGCCACGAAATGATGCTCCTGCACGGCGATCCGCCCGACGCCTTCCTCGCCGAAATCCTCGACGAGGTTTTCATCCCCCTGGTGATCGCAACGCCCGAGCAGCAAGAACCCCGACACAGATAGGACGACGCCCGCACCGCCGCACCGCCGCCCAGGGCACGGCACCTGATCGGGTTTGCCAGGTCACGCGCGCACGCATGCAGACGTATGTACCTTAGCGGTTACATAACCACGTTGGGATATGCGCCCCGGCGGGGTATCGCGGCACCTGCGGGTGCTGCGGGAAGCCGGGCTGGTCGTGGTCCGCCAGGATGCACAGCGGCGGGTCTACAGCCTCTGTCCCCCGCCGCTCGCCGAGATCGATGAGTACCTCGCCCGGTACCTGGCCCTGTGGGAGCAGCGGCTGGACGCCCTGCACACCGAGATCGCCCGGGTAAACGCGAACAAAGGAGCACCACGTGACTGGTAGCACGAACCCGGCTGCGCGCATCCTGGGCAGCCTGCGATCGGCCGACGGCAATGGAGTCGTACGGATCGAAGACCGCTACGACACTGAGCCCGACGATCTGTGGTCGGCAATCACCGATCCCGCCCGCCTGGCGCGCTGGTACGGGCGGGTTGAAGGCGACCTCCGGCCCGGCGGACAGTTCCGCCTGTACGTCGACGACGCTGACTCAGACCATGCCGGGCGGGTGGAACAGTGCGAGCCACCTCGGCGGCTGCGGGTGACGACCAGGGAGACGGACGAGTCCTACCGGCGCGGCAAGGGCGTGCCGCCGTACGACGAGGTGCTCGAGGCCGCGCTTGCTGCCGACGGCGACCAGACCGTCCTGGTCATCGAGGTACGGGGCATGCCACTGGATGCGGTCGCCTATTACGGGGCCGGCTGGCAGATCCACGCCGAGAATCTCGCCGCCTACCTGGCTGGGCGCGAGCGCGGCGACACCGGGGCGCGCTGGGCCGAACTTGTCCCTCACTATCAGGACCTGGCGGCCAGCATCGTCTAGCCGGGGGAGGTGAGGCGCCCCTGACTCGTGACGGCGGGAGCGCTGGGCGCGACCCGCGCTGCTCGACGTCTGCACAGGTCATCGCCGGTTCATCGCCGGAGCGGGGCGGTAACGCCAGCGCGCAGATCAGCCTGGCCATCTCCCAGCGGCCAGGCTGATCCGTGATCTGTGTCTGGCCCGGCGCCCGGATTTGCCTGCCGTTGATGTGCAAGGCTAGGTGCCCATGTCCGCCGATCCCGTCTCCACCGGCCAGCGGGGTGACCTGCCTGGCGTGGACCGCCTGCTCGCCCTGTCTGACGGCGTGGTGGCGATCGCTATCACTTTGCTGGTCCTGCAGCTGAATGTGCCGTCCCTGGCAGCGCTCACCGATCCCGACTCGGCCTCCCAGCTCGCGGCCCAGCTCGGCAAGGGTGCTGACCAGCTGGTCAGCTACGTGATCTCGTTCTACGTCATCGCCCAGTTCTGGCTTGTTCACCACCGGGTCTTCCGCCGGATCACCGGCCAGCAGGAGGGCCTGGCCTGGTGGAACTTCGCCTTCCTGTTCACCATCACCATCATGCCTTTCACCAGCGACCTGCTCGGCAGGTTCGGCGCCAACCCGCTGGCGATCGACATCTTCGCGGCCAACCTCCTGCTCGCCACCGCGGCGACCCAGCTGACCGTGATCTACGGGCGCCGCAGGGACCTGGTAACCCATGAGAGCGCGCAGCAAGCGCGGGCGGCGCGGTACCGCGTCGCGGCGAGCGTTTTCGTCATCGCCTTGTCCATCGCCATCGCCTGGGTGAATCCCGGCGCCGCCAAGTACTTCTGGCTGCTGCTTGCCGTCGTGCCCCGCATCGCCGACCGCTGGTCCGGCCGCCAGCCCGTCGCAACGGAACTCCCGTAGCCCATGTCAGCGACCCGTTCCCTGCATCACGCCGGCAGGCACCAGCGAGCCGGCCCGCGGTCTGCCGGAGCGGCCCGGCAGTCGTGATACCGGCATAACGGCACGCGTTCGGCACGGCAGCCTCCGGCTAGCCTCGCGTCATACCCGCGGTCGCGCGTGGCGCGTTTGAGCGACAATGCCGGAATGCGGGTAACTGTGCACGGCGTGCGGCTGTACTTCGATGTCGGGGGGTGCGGCCTGGCGGCGCAGGGCAGGGACATGGTCGCCAGGCCGGCGATCGTGCTGTTGCACGGCGGAGATATCGCAGTCAAGACCGCGAACCGGCCGATCTGAGCGTGCCTGTGCAGCACGCACAGCTGGTCACCCAGCGCGCGGGCGCGCCAGAGCGGTGCTGGGCGTTCGATGCCATCGCGGACGCCGGGCACGGCCCTCCGGCTGCGGGACGGCCGCGCGCCATCGCGCTCGGGGCGGGCGTTCCCCTACGCTTGGCGCTGCAGGGAGGGAGTGAGCGGTCGTGGCGGACACGATGAGTACAGCGCGGGCGATGTGGACGATATTCGAGCCGGTCCACGACGTGGCGTACTTCGCGCCCGAAGCGCTGGCCGCGTTCACCGAGGCCGGCCTGCGCGGCTACTGGCGCGGTTACTTCGCAGGGCGGGCCGCGCCGCTGGGGGGCGTGGGGGCGGCCGTGGTTACCGCGTCGTTCTACAACTTCGCGCCGGCCTTCGTGGCCCGTGCCATCCCCGGCGTGTGGGACCTGATCACGCCGCCGGAGGCCATCGCGGTGCGCGAGGCGGGCGCGACAGCCTCGTTGCGGCGGCTGCTGGCCGGCCGGGAGGCCGAGGCGGCGAAGGCAGCAGGCGTGCTGTGGCGCGCAGCGCAGGACCTGGACTTCGCCGGACGCGTGCTGTCTGCGGCCAACTCCGAGCTGCCGGTCTCCGCCGACCCGCTGACCCGGCTGTGGCAGGCCACGACGCTGCTGCGCGAGCACCGCGGCGATGGTCACTTCGCCGCGCTGGCTGCCGCCGACATCGACGGGTGCGAGGCGGTCGTGCTGCGGTGCGCGAAAGACATCTCCCGCGATCTGATGCAGCCCGTCCGTGGCTGGACCGATGAGCAGTGGGGCGCCGCGGCCGCGCGGCTGACCGAGCGCGGCTGGATCGGCGAGGATGCGACGCTGACCGCAGCCGGCCGCGCTGTGCACAACGCGGTGGAGGCTGCTACCGATCAGGCCGCTGCCCGGCCCTGGAACCGGATGAGCGCCGCCGACCTGGCCGAGGTCGCCGACGTGCTCTTGCCGCTCGCCCAGGCCTGTGCCGCCGCGCTCCCTGAGGTAATACCTGTTGGCCGTCTGCAGCCCACCCGGCCCTGACCGCATTGGCGCACACCACCAGGTCAGCTGCATGACTTACTAGGAAACCGGGGCACTGACCGATGACTGAGCGAGCGCATCCGCCATGGGACGCCAGCTACACGGCCGGCACGCCGGCCCCGTGGGACACCGGCCGACCGCAGCCGGCTTTCGTCCGGCTCGCTGACGAGGGCCGACTGACCGGGCGGCTTGTCGACGCCGGCTGCGGGACCGGCGAGAACGCGCTGCTCGCAGCCGGCCACGGCGCCGATGTCACCGGCATCGACATTGCGCCGACCGCGATCGCGCGGGCGCGCGCGAAAGCGGCCGAGCGCGGGCTGACCGCGCGGTTCGAAGTCGCGGACGCACTCGATCTCTCCCACCTCGGCCTCACCGCCGACACCGTGATCGATAGCGGGGTGTTCCACGTATTCGGCGACGACGACCGGGCCCGGTACGTCGCCGGCCTCGCGGCGGTGCTGCGGCCAGCCGGCGTCTGCTACCTCGTGTGCTTCAGCGACCGGCAGCCAGGGACCTGGGGTCCGCGCCGCGTCCGCGCAGACGAGCTGCGCGCGGCGTTCAGCGACGGCTGGGCCGTTGAGTCGATTACCGCCGACACCTTCGAGACCAACCCGGTGAACGGCACGACGCGGGTCCAGGCCTGGCTGGCCGCGATCAGGCGTAACTAGCCAGCCGCACCTTGCCCCGACGCTCC
>JASHPP010000783.1 GCA_030038035.1 Trebonia sp. | reverse complement strand
TCGGCGTTCGGCGGGCACCAGGTCCACGTAGCTGGGGTGCTTGGCGATCCAGGAGCGGATGTAGGGACAGGTCGGCAGCACGGCCAGGTGCCGCTCCCTGGCCGCGTCGAGGCTGGCCCGGGCCAGCACGGTCGCGTATCCGGCGCCCTGGAACCTGGGATCGACCTCGGTGTGAATGAGGTTGATCACCTGGCCGTCGCGGCCGTCGCGGCCGTGCAGCCGGTAATCGACGAACCCGGCGAGCTCGCCGGCGACGTGCAGCTCGAACCTCGACAGGACCGGGTTGTCGGTGACGACCGGAGCGCCGGCGCGGTCGGCGGCGCCCGGGGGGGCGGGTGATTCCATGGCGGATACCTTAGGTCACGTCACGCGGGTCACGTCACGCGCGGCCGAGGAGCCGGTCGCGCCGGCCGGTCAGGTCGGCGGCGGCGCCGTCGATCTCCACGACCTTGTCGCGGCTCGTCGCGCCGGTGACGAGGCTGACGTCCCGGCGCCTGACGCCGAAAGCGTCGGCCACGGCCCGCAGCGCCGCCTCTGTCGCCTTCCCGTCGACGGCCCGCGCGGTGACCGACACCGCGAGCGCGTCGCCATGCCGTCCCCCGACGAGGGTCCGCGCCGAGCCTGGCCTGACGTGGATCGCTACCCGCACGCGCCGGCCGGGACAGGCACGCCGGCACCCGCCGGGACTCCCAGGGCCGCGCCCGCCCGGACGCGGGCACCGGCGGAGACCCCGGCGCCAACGGGGAGCTCGACGGGTACGTGCACCCCGGTGCCAGGCGCGTCGGCTTCCCCGCGGGACAGCGGGTCCTGCACGACGCTGATGACGACCACCGGGCAGGGAGCGCGGCGCAGGCAGGCGCGGATCACCGGGCCGGCCGAGCGCACCGCGCCCGGCGTGTCATTCGCCGTTCCGAGGACGAGCATGTCCGCGCCCTCGCAGCGGTTCAGCAGGACGCGCGCGGCGAGGCCCTCGACGATTTCTGTGCGGACCGGCACAGCCGGGACCGGGACGGGCATCACCGACCGCCACATGACGTCCGCGTCGATGTCGTCGCACCGGATCTGCGCGGGGACCGCGTAGCTGGCCATGCTGTGGCAAGGCGCCTCCATGGCGTGCACCGCGTACACTTCCGCGCCGCGCAGGCTCGCCTCGCGGCAAGCCCACCGCAGTGCGGCAGCGGACTCGGCGGAGAAATCCACTCCCACAACGATCCGCCGAGCAACGGGAACCGACATACGGAACCCCTCCATACCGTTCGCCGCCTGACGCGCCTGTCCGCCGTCCCCCCGGGCGGTACAGTCAGGGGTTTCCCTCTCTTTTTCCAAGGCTCGATCGTAAACCGGGATGTCCGTCTAGCACGAGACCCCCCGGCGAGATTTTCCCAGCTGGTAACCAGCCAACCATCTGCCGTGCAAAGATCTCCCAGCGGCTCAGGGCATATGCGGATATGCCGGATAAAACGGATCGATTCCGAACGGACCGTGGCGCCTCCCCCGGCGCCCGTTATCCGAGCCGGGCTTGCAGTGCCTCGACCGCCGTGGTGCATGCGGTGGCGGCCCGGTTCCGCGTCAGCTCGCAGATCGCCGCGGTCAGGTAATTCGCCGAGGCGTCGATGCTCGCGCCCGAAGGGGTGGCGCGGCTGCGCCGTTAGCGGGACAGGGCGACTACCGGGAAGGGTTTCCGGAGTCGGCCCTCGTCTGGTAATAAGTCGCCATTGCCCGTTTCGCGGGGTTCCGAGGTTCCGGGCTGGTAAGGTCCCGGCGGCTTTTGGCGGTGAGGCCCTAGCCGGCGGTTACCGTGACGTGGCTGCCGTGGTGGCCCTTGCGGACGTGGACCTGGGCGGGGATGCGCTGGCGGAGTTCGGCGACGTGGCTGACGATGCCGACGATGCGGCCGCCCTCGCGCAGGCCATCGAGCACGTTCATCACCTCGTCGAGGGTGTCCTCGTCGAGGGTGCCGAAGCCCTCGTCCACGAACAGCGCCTCCATCGGGGTGCCTGCCGCCTCGGCGGTGACCACGTCGGCGAGGCCGAGCGCGAGGGCCAGGCTGGCCAGGAACGTCTCGCCGCCGGACAGCGTGCTTGTGTCCCTGTCGACTCCCGTCCACGAGTCGCAGGCGAGCAGGCCGAGACCCGACTTCCCGCCGCCGCGGCGGCGGGCGTCGGTGTGGATCAGGGAGTAGCGGCCGGCGGTCATCGTGAGCAGCCGCTCGCTCGCGGCCTGGGCCACCTCTTCGAGGCGGGCGGCGAGCACGAAACTGGACAGCGTCATGTGGTACTGGTTCGCGCCTCGTCCCTCGGCGAGGTCGGCTAGCTGCCTGACCTGGTCGGCGCGCTCCTTCTTGGGCAGGAGGTCGGCGAGGGCGTCGTCGACCCGCGGCTTGAGCCGGGCGAGCTGGTCGGCGGTGTGCCGCGCCCGGCCGTGCGCGTCGGCCGCCGCCTCGTGCGCCTGCTGTTTGTCGCTGGCCGCCGCGGTCGCCTCGGTCACTGGCGCGGGCGGGTCCAGCTCGACGTCCGCCAGGTCGGGGGCGGCGAGGAGAGTGGCGACCGCCCTGGACTCGGCTTCGTGGCGGGCGATGACGTCGGCGGTGTCCTCGCGCCAGCGGTCGTCCCGCGCGGCCGCCCGGGCCGCTTTGAGCGCGTCCTGGCCGACGGCCGCGCTGGTGGCGGCGTGACCGCCGGCAGCTGCGGTGGCGGCGCCGAAGCCCGCGGCGATCGCGGCGGTCATCGCGCGCTGCGTCGCGTCCAGCGCGTCGGCGGCGGTTCGGGCGGACTCATCGGCGGCGTCCGCGGCCGTCGCCAGTGCCTCGGCCAGCTGGCGGACGGCGTGCAGCGCGGTGTCGAGATCGGGGGCGGTGCCGAGGTGAGCGCGCAGTTCGGCGCGGTGCGCCGCGGCGCGCTTGGTGGCGGCTTCTTCGTCGGCGATGGCTGCCTTACGCTGCCCGGCTAGGTTTTCCAGCTCGACCTTGTCCGCGGCGATGGCCTCGTCGAGGACGTCGAGCGCGCGCTGCAGGTCGTCGAGGGCGGCGGCGTCGGTCTTGAGGCGGGCGGCGGCGGCATCGAGGCGGTCCGCGTCGTCTTTTGCCTGGCCGATCGCACCCGCCAGGGCGACGGCGTCCGGCACGCTGGCGGTGGTCGCTGGAGCCGTGGCCGAGGGTGGCGCGGCGAAGTCGTCGGCTGCGAGACGGTGGACGAGATCGCCGACGACCGCCTCGACGGCGGCGGCTTGCCGGCCGGCCTCCTCAGCCGCCCGGGCGGCATCGTCGGCCGCCGCGTTGGCCTCCGCTTCCTGCTCACGGCTGACCAGGTCGAACGTCGGCTCCTTGGGGTTCGGGTGGTCAAGGGAGCCGCAGACGGGACATTCGTGACCGTCGAAAAGGGTCGCGGCCAACTCCGCGCTCATGCCGTCGATGCGTGCCTGGCGGACTCGGTCAGCCTCTTTCCGCAGGCCGAGGGCACGCTGCAGGCTTTTCCTGTGCGTCTCGCGCAGGCGGTCCCACTTCGCCAGCTCCGTGGCCAGCGCTGCTGAGTCGGCCGCGACGCGCCGGGCCCTGTCGGCCGCCGCCTGCGCGGCGGGCAGCAAGGCGGCGGACCGGCTGGCGGCGTCGCGGGCG
>JASHPP010000782.1 GCA_030038035.1 Trebonia sp. | reverse complement strand
GCCAGCAGCGCGCCTTCTGCATCAGCGTCGTACTCCCGGCCGGAGGACGCCGTGAGCTGCAACAGCAGTGCGGACAGCGGGCAGAACGCGACCAGCGACGCCAGGCCCGCGGACCAGGACGACACGACGATGTCCCGCCGCGACACGTGCGCCATCTCGTGCGCGAGCACCGCGCGCAGCTCGCCGAACGACAGCAGCCGCAGCAGTCCTTCTGTGCAGCACACCGCGGCCGAGCGCGGGCTGCAGCCGACGGTCAGGATGTTCGGCTGCATCGCGGGAGAGATGAACAGGCGGGGGACCGGCAGCCGTGCGTCCCTGCAGAGCTCGCGGACCAGCCGGTACAGCTCCGGGCGCTCCACCTCACCGACAGGACGCGCGCGCAGGGCAGCAAGCGCGGACCGTTCTGACTGAAAATAAACGATCCATCCCAGCGCGATGACGACCGCGGAGGCCACGGCGAGCCCGCCCATGCCCGACACGAGGAACCCGCCCGCCAGCGCGAGTCCGCACAGCACGCAGGCGAGGACGGCGGCGCGCAGCCCGTAGGTATGCACGGCGTCCCCTCCCTCGCACGACTCCCGCAGCCCGTCGTTCCCTGGCGCGCAGGCGCGGCTCCTAAGCTTCACCGGCTGTCACGTTCAACGGCCGTGCGCGGCCATGGGGTTCCCCGGGCAGCTCAAGCTTTGCTAAAGGAGACGTTAAGGATTTTTATGCAGTAATTCTGAGGATACATCCGGGGAACGTGGCGTTCGCCACACCCGGATTGCCGCAGGGCCGGACTCAGCGGTACCCGAAGCAAAGTAGAATTAAACCCTGTCTTACACTCACGCTCCGGGCCGTGGGGTGGTGCTGCACAAGGGGTGCCCGGCCAGGCGTGCGGAGGAGGCTTAGCGCTGTGACCAAGCAGGTCCAGGAGCTTGACCACGTAATCATAAGGTTCGCGGGTGACTCCGGTGACGGCATGCAGCTCACCGGAGACAGGTTCACCCAGGAGACAGCCGTCTTCGGGAACGACCTGTCGACGCTCCCGAACTTTCCCGCCGAAATCCGCGCACCCGCCGGGACTCTTCCCGGCGTGAGCAGCTTCCAGCTGCACTTCGCGGACCATGACATCCTCACGCCAGGTGACGCGCCCGACGTACTCGTCGCGATGAACCCGGCGGCCCTGAAGGCCAACCTCAAGGACCTGCCGCGCGGCGCGGACGTGATCGTCAACACCGACGAGTTCACCAAGCGCAACCTGTCCAAGGTGGGGTACGAAACGAGCCCGATCGAGGACGGGTCGCTTGACGCCTACAACGTCCACGCGGTGCCGCTGACGTCGCTGACCGTCAAGGCGCTCGAAGACCTCGACATCACCCGCAAGGACGCCGAACGCGCGAAGAACATGTTCGCGCTCGGACTCCTGTCCTGGCTGTACGGCCGCCCCGTGGAAGGCACGATCGCGTTCCTCGAGAGCAAGTTCGGCCGCAAGCCGGAGATCTTGAAGGCGAACCTGACCGCCTTCCACGCGGGCTGGAACTTCGGCGAGACCACCGAGGCTTTCTCGGTGCGGTACGAGGTCAAGCCGGCCTCGCTCAAGCCTGGCAAGTACCGCAACATCACCGGCAACACCGCCCTGGCCTACGGCCTGATCGCGGCGGCGCAGCTGGCAAAGCTGCCGCTGTTCCTCGGCTCGTACCCGATCACCCCGGCCTCGGACATCCTGCATGAGCTTGCCAAGCACAAGAAGTTCGGCGTGCGCACGTTCCAGGCCGAGGACGAGATCGCGAGCGTCGGGGCGGCTCTCGGCGCGGCGTTCGGCGGGTCGCTTGCGGTGACGACGACGAGCGGTCCCGGGATGGCGCTGAAGGCCGAGACCGTGGGCCTGGCCGTCTCGGTGGAGCTGCCGCTGATCATCTGCGACGTGCAGCGCGCCGGGCCGTCCACCGGCATGCCGACGAAGACCGAGCAGGCCGACCTGCTGATGGCGCTGTTCGGCCGCAACGGCGAGTCGCCGGTGCCCGTCGTGGCGGCGGCCAGCCCGTCGGACTGCTTCCACGCGGCGATCGAGGCGGCGCGGATCGCGGTCAGCTACCGGACACCGGTCGTGCTGCTGTCCGACGGCTACCTGGCGAACGGGTCCGAGCCCTGGCTCATCCCCGACATCGCCTCGCTGCCGGACCTGAGCTCGCAGTTCGCCTTCGCCACGAAGGCCGACGCCAACGGCGGCGAGTTCCAGCCGTTCCGCCGCGACCCGGTGACGCTGGCCCGGCCGTGGGCCCTCCCGGGCACCCCGGGCCTTGAGCACCGCATCGGCGGCATCGAGAAGGCCGACGGCTCGGGCACGATCTCCTACGACCCGGACAACCACGACCTCATGGTGCGCACCCGGCAGGCCAGGATCGACGGCATCGCCTCGTCCATCCCCCCGCTCGAGGTCGACGACCCGGCCGGCGACGCGAAGGTGCTCGTGCTCGGCTGGGGGTCGACCTACGGCTCGATCGGCGCGGCGGTCCGCCGGGTCCGGCGGTCGGGGCACTCGGCGGCACAGGCGCACCTGCGCCATCTCAACCCGTTCCCGGCTAACCTCGGCGACGTGCTGCGCCGCTACGACAAGGTGCTCGTTCCCGAGATCAACCTGGGCCAGCTGGCGCTGCTGCTGCGCGGCCGCTACCTGGTTGACGTGATCTCCTACAACCGGGTGCGCGGGCTGCCGTTCCGCGCCGCTGAGCTGGCTGAGGCGATTGAGGAAGTGATCGCGCATGCTTGACAAGCATGATTTCCCGAACGGATCGGGCCGGCTGGCCTCGCTCACGCTAGTCCCCCGGGCGACCGGCCTGGCAGCCAAGGACTTCAAGTCCGATCAGGAGGTCCGCTGGTGCCCGGGCTGCGGAGATTACGCGATCCTCGCCGCCTTCCAGTCGTTCCTGCCCGAGCTTGAGGTGCCGCGGGAGAACGTCGTCGTCATCTCGGGCATCGGCTGCGCGGCGCGGCTGCCGTATTACGTGAACAGCTTCGGCATGCACTCCATCCACGGCCGGGCGCCCGCGATCGCGACCGGCCTGGCCACGTCACGCCCTGACCTGTCGGTCTGGGTGATCTCCGGCGACGGCGACGCGCTGTCGATCGGCGGCAACCACCTGATCCACTCGCTGCGCCGCAACGTGAACATCAAGATCCTGCTGTTCAACAACCGGATCTACGGCCTGACCAAGGGCCAGTACTCGCCGACGTCGGAGCAGGGCAAGGTGACGAAGTCCACGCCGTTCGGGTCGCTGGACCAGCCGTTCAACCCGGTGTCGCTGGCCCTGGGCGCGGAGGCCTCGTTCGTCGCCAGGTCGGTCGACTCCGACCGCAAGCACCTGCAGTCGGTGCTGCGGGCGGCGGCCGACCACGTCGGGGCGGCGTTCATCGAGATCTTCCAGAACTGCCCGATCTTCAACGACGACGCGTGGGCGCCGATCAAGGAGCCGAACGCGCCGGGCCTGATCCGGCTGGTGCACGGCGAGCCGGTGCGGTTCGGGCCGGACGGGTCGATGGGGCTGACGTACGGCCCGTACGGCGCGCTGACACCCGTGGCCGTCGATTCGGTCCCGGCTTCTGAACTGGTCGTCCACGACGTCGCCCGGGAGGACCCGTCCTACGCGTTCGCGCTGTCCCGGCTGGACAGCGGCGACTTCGCGCACACTCCGATCGGCGTATTCCGCTCGGTACACAGGCCGTCCTACGACACGCTGATGGCCGACCAGATCTCGGCGGCCCGTTCCGGCGGCGCGGGTGACCTCGCCACCCTGCTGGCCGGCAACGACACCTGGGAAGTCGGCTAGCGCACCGTCCGCGGCGTGGCTCCCGCCGGGCGGTCACCTCAGGCGGGCAGGATGCCGACGGGGCAGCTCACGCCGGTGCTGTGGTCGGGGCAGTAGCCGTTCGGCACCTTGTACAGGTACTGCTGGTGGTAGTCCTCGGCGAAGTAGAACTCGCCTGCCGGGACGATCTCGGTCGTGATCGCGCCGTAGCCCGCCTCGGCGAGCTTCTTGCCGTACTCAGCCGCCGAGTGCTCCGCGGCCGCGCGCTGCGCCTCGCTCGTGTAGAAGACCGCCGACCGGTACTGGGTGCCGACGTCGTTCCCCTGCCGCATGCCCTGCGTCGGGTCGTGCGACTCCCAGAAGACCTTGAGGAGCTGCTCGTAGGAGACCTTGCCCGGGTCGAACACGACCCGGACGGTCTCCGCGTGGCCCGTGCGGCCGGTGCAGACCTCCTCGTAGGTGGGGTTGGGCGTGTACCCGCCCTGGTAGCCCACGGCCGTGGTGATCACGCCCGGCACCTGCCAGAAGTTGCGCTCCTCGCCCCAGAA
>JASHPP010000781.1 GCA_030038035.1 Trebonia sp. | reverse complement strand
GCGTGCAGATCACCCCGGCCCCGAGGGTGCCCAAGGCGCATCGCCTGGTCCTGGGTGACCACAGTAGGGTTCAGATCAGCTCATGAGACGGCTGCGGCTGATGACACAGATAGGGCAGGACCGGGTGGATTCAGCATGAGGATTCTGGTAACGGGCGGCGCGGGGTTCATCGGCTCGCACTACGTCCGGACCCTGGTGGCAGACGGCTACCCCGCCTTCGCCGGGGCCAGCGTCACCGTGCTGGACAAGCTCACCTACTCCGGCAACCTGGCCAACCTGGACCCGGTGTCCGGCAGCCCCAGGTACGCGTTCGTGCACGGCGACATCTGCGATGCCGGGCTGCTCGCCTCGGTCGTGCCCGGGCACGACGTGGTGCTGAACTTCGCCGCCGAGACCCACGTGGACCGCTCGATCAGCGGGGCGGCGCCGTTCGTGGCCACGAACGTGGCCGGCGCGCAGGCGCTCATGCAGGCGTGCCTGGACGCGGGCGTGGGCCGGGTGGTCCAGGTGTCGACCGACGAGGTGTACGGCTCCATCCCGGCCGGCTCGTGGACCGAGGGCTCGCCGCTCGACCCGCGCTCGCCCTACTCGGCCGCCAAGGCCGGCGGCGACATGATCGCGCTGGCCTACCACCGGACGCACCGCCTGGACGTCGTCGTCACGCGGTGCTGCAACAACTACGGCCCCTACCAGTACCCGGAGAAGGTCATCCCGCTGTTCGTCACCCGCCTGGCCGACGGCGACCCGGTCCCGCTGTACGGCGACGGGCTGAACGTCCGCGGGTGGATCCACGTCGACGACCACTGCCGCGGCGTGCAGCTCGTCCTGGAGAAGGGCAAGCCCGGCGCCGTCTACCACATCAACGGCGACACCGAGCTCACCAACCGCGAGCTGACCGCCGCCATCCTCGACGCGTGCGGCGCCACCTGGGACATCGTCGTCCCGGTGACCGACCGGCCCGGTCACGACCGGCGGTACTGCCTCGACGACTCCCTGCTGCGCTCCATGGGATACGCGCCCCGCATCGCGTTCCCCGGCGGACTCAAGGCCACGATCGACTGGTACGCGGCCAACCGCGGCTGGTGGGAGCCCCTGCAGCGGCCTGCACCGCCCCCGCCGCTGCGCCCGGCCGGCGCCCCCCGGTGACCCGCTGGCTGGTCACCGGCGCGGCGGGGATGCTGGGCCGCGACCTGACGTCCCTGCTGGCGAGCGAGGGCGAGCACGTCACCGCCCTGGACCGGGCCGGCCTGGAGATCACCGACCCGGTGGCGGTCCCGGCGGCGCTGGACAGGCACCGGCCCGACGTCGTCGTCAACTGCGCCGCCTGGACCGCGGTCGACGACGCAGAAGCGCACGAGGACGCGGCGCTCGAGGTCAACGGCCGCGCGGTCGCGCGGCTGGCCGCCGCGTGCGCCAGCCGGCAGATCACCCTGGTCCAGCTGTCCACGGATTACGTCTTCGACGGCGCCGCCCGCCGGCCGTACGGGGAGAGTCACCCGGCGGCGCCGCGCACCGCCTACGGCCGCAGCAAGCTGGCCGGCGAGCGTGCCGTGCTCGCCGCGCTCCCCGATGACGGTTACGTGGTGCGGACGGCCTGGCTGTACGGCGCCCACGGGGCAAGCTTTGTCGCCACCATGCTCAGCCGCGCCCGCGCGGCCAGCCCCGTCAGCGTCGTCGACGACCAGCGCGGCCAGCCCACCTGGACCGCCGACCTGGCCGCCCAGATCCGCGCCCTGGTCACCGCCCGCGCCCGCGCCGGGATCTACCACGCGACGAGCTCGGGTGAGGTCACGTGGTTCGGGCTGGCCCGCGAGGTCTACGCGCTGGCTGGCGCGGACCCGGCGCTGGTGTCGCCCACCTCAAGCGCCGCCTACCCGCGCCCGGCGCCGCGGCCGGCTTACAGCGTTCTCGGCCACGAGGCGTGGGCGGCCGCCGGCATCAGCCCGATCGGGAACTGGCGGGACGCGCTTGACCGGGCGTTCCCCGCGATGTGCGCGCGCTGACCGGTGCGGCCCTGCTCCCCCGCTTGCCGCCCGCACCGCGCCCCGGGTCAGCCGGTGTTGCCGATCGCGGCGACGGCGGGGCCGCCTGCGCCCTGGGCGAGCGGGATGTGCACGGCGACCACGGCCGAGCGGCCGCCGTGGACGGCGTCGAGCGCCTCCTTCAGCACCGAGGGCAGTTCGGCGGGGTCGGTCACCGTGGCGGCGAACGCGCCGCCGGCCGCCGCGGCCACGCCGGGCAGGTCGGCTTCGGGCTCGAACGAGACGTGGAAGTCGTCGGACGCCGACGCCGCGCCCGACGGGTGCACCCCGAGCGTGGACTGCTTGGGCGCCTTCCAGCCCCGGTTGTCGTAGATCACCGTCAGCGTCGGCGTCCCGTACCTGCGGGCGACCCAGTGCGCCGACGACGGCACGCTGAACAGGAAAGTGCCGTCGCCGACGAGAGAAACCACGGTTCGTTCGGGAGCAGCGAGCTTGGCCCCTACGGCCCCGCCGCCCGACCACCCCAGGGAACCGCCGCCGGACCCGATCAGGGATCCCGGCTTGGACAGGCGCAGGTGCTCGGCGACCACCTGGAAGTTCGTGACCGCCTCGGTGAGGAACAGCGGGTCCTCGCCCGCCAGCAGGTCGCGCACGCACGCGGTCAGGTACTGCGGCGTGATCACCGTGCCGTCGTGCCGCTCCAGGGCGTCCCAGGCCGCGCGCTGCGCGTCGTGCGCCGCTGTCACGTCCGCCCGCCGCGCCGCCACGAGATCACGGTCAAAACCATGCTCCCGAACGGACACAGCTATCTGCTCAAGGGCCACCTTCGCGTTGGCGGCGGCGGAACGCCGTGCCGGGACGTGCCACAGCGACATGCCGTACTTGAGCGGGTCGATGTCGACCACGTAGATCGACGCGTCAGGGGATGGCCGGTTGTTCGAGAAGATGTACGGTATGTCGCTGTCCACGACGAGGATCACGTCCGCCTCGGCGAGCAGCGGAGTCTGCTCGCGGGTGGTGAACTGCCAGCCGCGGTGCATCGGGTGGTCGGCGGGGAAGTTCAGCCGGAACGCGGCCGACTCGATGACGGGGATCGCGAGCAGGCCGGCGAGGTCGACGAGCTTGGGCACCGCTTCGGGGTCGCGGCCCAGGTGGCCGGTGATGATGAGCGGGTGCCTGGCCCCGGCCAGGGCGGCGGCGATCTCGCCGGCCACCTCGGCGGTGAGGGCGGCCGGCTCGACGGGGCGGTATGCGGCGGGGTCTGCCGCGTGCGGCTCGAGCTGCTCCTCCATGACCTCGCGCGGGCCGACGAGGTAGACCGGCCCGGCCGGCTCGCTCGCGGCGATCTGCAGCGCGCGGTGCACGAGCTGCTTGACGTTCCTGCCGGAGCGGATCTCGTTGTCGTACTTGGTGTAGGCGCGCATGATGCCGCGCTGGTCGTGGACGTCCTGGATCCAGTGGATGAACTCGTTGCGGCCCCCGGGCAGCTCGTTCTGCATCGTGTACGGGGCAGCGCCCGCGAACACCAGCACCGGCACCCGGCCGCGCATCACGTTGCCTATCGCGCCGCCAAGATTCTGCGTCCCCGCGTCCACGTGGACGATCACCGCCTGCGGCATGCGGCTGACCGCGGCGTAGGCGTGCGCCGCGCTGAGCGCGACCGTCTCGTGCGGGCAGACGATGAGCTGCGGCAGTTCCTGGTCGCGGCCTTCGGCCTTGGCCTGGGCGAGCGCCTCGATCAAGCCAGGGTGGTCACTGCCCAGGTTCGCGAAGATGTACTTCACGCCCGCCTCGGCGAGTGCCTCAAGGAACGCGGTGCTCGTCGTGTAATAGCGCTCGGTCACGGTGCGGGGCCTCCGGTAAGGGTCGGGTACCCCATCATTGTGCCGACTGCCCAGCCCGGTGACCAGAGACGCCCTGGGTTTGTGCCGGTTAGTACCTCCCGGCCGCCTGCATCGACATCGCGTGCTCGACGAGCGTGACCAGGGTCGCCTTGGTCGACTCGCGGTTGCGCGCGTCGCACGGGATGACCGGCACGGTCGACGGGATCGCGAGCGCCTCGCGCACGTCGTTCGAGCGGTGCGGGAACTGCCCGTGGAAGCCGTTGATGCCGATCACGAACGGCAGCCCGCTCGCCTCGAAGTAGTCGACCGCGGGGAATGAGTCGGCCAGCCGCCGGGTGTCGACGAGCACGACCGCGCCGATGGCGCCCTGGATCAGGTCGTCCCACATGAACCAGAACCTGTGCTGTCCGGGAGTGCCGAACATGTACAGCACCAGGTCCTTCTCCAGCGTGATACGCCCGAAGTCCATGGCGACCGTGGTGGTGTTCTTGTCAGGGACATGCGACAGGTCGTCGACATCGGTACTCGCGACGGTCATGACCGCCTCGGTGGTCAGCGGGGTGATCTCCGACACCGAGCCGACGAAGGTCGTCTTGCCCACGCCGAAGCCCCCCGCGACGACGATCTTCACCGACGTCATCGCCGAAGCGTCACCGCCGCCGTGCGGCCGGGCGACGCTAGATCTTACGGAGTCCACTAAGCACCCTTTCGAGCAAATGAAGGTCGGGGCGGCCTTCCGAATCGTCACGCTGGTGAATGCGCACGAGGCCGTCCGCGCTCATGTCGGCGACCAGGATCCGCGCCACGCCGAGCGGCAGCCGCAGCACCGCGGAGATCTCGGCGACGGACCGCCAGTCCAGGCAGAACTGCAAGATCGCCTGGCACTCGGGCGCGAGCACGGACAGGTCGCGCGGTTCGTACACAGTCGCGGTGACCAAGGCCTCGAGCGCGAGCTTATACCTCGGCTGGGTTCGGCCACCGGTAACCGTGTACGGCCGGACCAGCCGCGTGGAGCTGTTCTCCTCATCGGCAGGGAACTGCTGTGCCGGAGGGTATGGCTGCCGCTGTGGCGGCGGCGGTTCGTCCCACGGCCCTGCCCGCCCAGGCCCCTGCCAGGCGGACGGGCCGCCGCGGTCATCGCCGCGGCCGGGACCCGACACCTGTTCCTCCCGCGCTCATCATCGTCTTCCATCTCCCGGCATAGCACCTTGCATGACGCCGCCGCGGGCGGCCGGGGTGAGCACCCGGCCCGCGCGCTCGACCAGGAGGGTCATCTCGTATGCGACCAGCCCGAGATCGCAGGTGGAAGCCGCGAGCACGGCAAGGCTGGCACCATTGCTTATCGCCATGATGACCAGCACGCCGCGCTGCATCTCCACCACGGTCTGCACGACCGCGCCGCCTTCGAAGACCCGGGAAGCGCCTTGGGTCAGGCTAGTGAGGCCCGATGTGACCGCGGCGAGCTGGTCAGCACGCTCCTGCGGGAACCCCGCGGAGAACGCGAGCGGCAGCCCGTCGGAGGACACCACGACCGCGTGTGCCACGTCTGGGACCCGCTCCACGAAGTTGGTGATCAGCCAGCTGAGGTCCTGGACCGGGCGTCCTGGCGTGCTCACGCTCGCTCCTCTCCTCGCCCGCTCATACAGGCTCCTCCTCGTGTTCCGAGAATTCTATCCGTGGGTCTCATGCGTCCTATGGCTCCTCGATCTGGGGTGCGGCCGCACGCGCCTCGCGCACGCCACGCTGGAAGCTCGCCATGCGGGTGCGGATGGTCTCCGCGGACCGGGCTGGCGGCTCCACGTCACTGTCCTCGCCCGCACCAACCGATCCGGGCACGAGGTTAGCCCGCGGAACGCGCTTCGGCAGCCCGGCGTTGGTGGTCTCACCCGCCGCGGGCGAGGCGACCACGCGTGCCGCGCGCCAGCCCTCGTCCGCCGGGGAAGTCCAGGTGTCCACGGTGTCCGACTCCGCGCTCGAGCTGAGCGACTTGCCGCTGCGCCGGAACCAGTCCGACTCAAGCGAGTCGAAGATAGGCAGTCGCTGGTCTTGCGGCGGGCTGACGGCGGGCGGGATCGTCACCTGGCTGCCGTCCGAGCCGGCAATGCTGCTGCCGCCGGTCCCTGCGGCGCTCCCGGCCGTGGCGCCGCCCGCCGCGCCCCGGATGGACAGCGGCCCTGTGCTCGCCGCGCCGCCGTCGCCGCCGAACGCGGGCATCCGGCCGGTACCGAAGTCGGACCCGGCGCCGAAGTCCGATGTGCCGATGTCGCCGCCGAACGCGGCACCGCCGCCGGGGTGCAGGCCGTGACCGCCGGGCTGCCGGACCGGCAGCCCGGCGCCGGCGCCGGGGG
>JASHPP010000780.1 GCA_030038035.1 Trebonia sp. | reverse complement strand
CCAGGGCCGGCAACGAGACGTTGCGGTCCGACCTGGCCGCCGCGGCGGCAGCGCACCTGCCGGACTGGCCGGAGCGGGTCACGCCGCACGTGCTGCGGCACTTCTGCGCCTCCCAGCTTTACCTGGGCGGGATGGACCTGGTCGCGATCCAGGAGACCCTGGGTCATGCCTGGGTCGCGACGACGATGAATTACATTAACTCTCGGGAATTGCATCAGACGGGCGAGAAACCGCAGGTCGCCTGATCATCACGGGGTCGCGATAACTCCCAGGTGGCGGCTGCCGATGTCGTGTGACCTGCATGAGTTGCGAGTTGTTCCCGTCTGGTGCATGATTCAGCCTTCTGGCGGATGTGGTTTGCGGGGCTGGAGGGCGGTTTGGGACGGGGTGACCTGGCCGGCGCGGCGCACCTGGAGCTGGTGTCCGGGGTCGTGCCGCTGCGTCCGGAGGACGCGATGACGGAGGCGATGCTGCACGGCTGGCGAGCGCAGCAGAAGGCCCGCGGGCTGCAGGACGCGACGATCGAGCCGCGGGAGCGGCTGGTGAGGGCGTTCATGGGCTTCACCAGCGAGTACCCGTGGAGCTGGGTGCCGGGCCACGTCGAGGAGTGGACGCTGTCCCTGTCCGCCGAGCGGCAGCTCGCGCCGTCGACCATCCGCGGCTACCAGACCGACCTGCGGCTGTTCAGCGAGTACCTCTGCGACGGCCGCTACGGGTGGGCGGCGGAATGCGAGAAGGCATTCGGGCCGGGAGCGCACCCGGTGCCGGTCTGCCATGAGTGGAACACGATCGCGCACCTGGCCGAGTACGAGGGCCGGCCGGAGGCCCGCCCGTTCACCCGCGAGGAGCTGCAGCGGTTCCTCGACTACGCCGATGACCAGGTCGAGCGGGCAGCCACGTCGGGACGGAAGGGAGCGCTGGCCGCCTACCGCGACGCGACGCTGTTCAAGGTCATCTACGGGTGGGGACTTCGCCGCACCGAGGCATCGAAGCTGGACATCGCGGACTGGGGCCGCAACCCGGCGGCCCCAGAGCTCGGGAAGTACGGCATGCTGCACGTCCGCTACGGGAAAGCGGTCCGCGGGCAGCCTCCGCGGCGGCGCAACGTCCCGTCGGTGATGGCGTGGGCGGTCGAGGCCGCCGCCGACTACGCGGAGAACATCCGCCCGCGGTTCGGCTGCGAGGGCCATCCTGCGCTGTGGGTGACCGAGCGGGGCGGCCGGATCCGCCCGGCCGAGATCAACTCCCGTTTCGTCGCCTATCGGGACGCGCTGGGGCTGCCGGCCGAGCTCACGCCCCATTCCCTGCGGCACTCGTGGGTCACGCACCTGACCGAGGACGGGGTGGACCGGCGGTTCATCCAGGAGGCCGTCGGCCACCGGTGCGACACTTCGACCGCCATCTACACGCATGTCAGCGGCGACTTCATGAATACTGCGCTGCGCAAGGCACTGGGACCGGCGCTCGGGCAGCCGGGGTGAGGAACGGGAGAGGCTGATGACGCGCAAGCTCGACTACCGGTGGAACCTGCGGCAGGTGATGGCCGGCCACGGGATGTTCCAGACCACCGACCTGATCGGCCCGCTGGAGGACAGGGAGATCAGGCTGTCGTCCAGCCAGGTCTACCGGCTGGTCACCGAGCGGCCCGAGCGGCTGAGCCTGAAGATCCTGATGGCGCTGCTGGACATCCTGGACTGCACGATGGAGGACCTGATCGAGCCTGCCGCCGCCGCGAAGCCCGCCCGCAAGTCGAGGACCGCCAGCGGCGAGGAAGTCGGCGTCGGGAGCCTGCGGCCCCGCAGAGCCCGGATTACCGGGACGGCAGCCGACCGTGACCGTCACTGACGTCCCTGACATGCTCGCCGACCCTGTCGGCGCCGCCGTCGCCCTGATCACCGGGGTCGATCCCGGTCTGGGGCGGGAAGCAGCCGAACGGGCAGTCACGAGCGTCGCCAAGGGCAGAGCCGTGCGGCGCAGGCTCGCTGCGGCGCTTGCCGCGCGGCCGGGGATCCTCGCCGACGGCCGGTCTCCTGCCCCGAAGGTTGCCGGCGACCTGCTGCTCGCGCTGCGCGAGGCCGGCGCCACGGTGATCTCCCCGCCGGTCTGCGCGGGCTGCGGCAAGCAGCTGCGCACGCTGTCGCGGCTCGGCCGGGACTGGTACTGCGGCGGATGCGCCCGCCGGGACGGCCGTTGCTCCGCCTGCGGGCGGGAGGCGCTCATCACCAGCCGCGACCGGGCAGGACTACCCCGCTGCGGCCGGTGCCCCGACCGGGACGACCGCGACCCGCTCGCCGTCCTCGCTGCCGCTGTCACCACGGCGGACCCCTCGCTGGCGGCGGACACGGTCACCGCGGCAGCCCGGCGCGTGTTCTCCAAAACGGCCAACCTGCGGAAACTCGCCTGGGCCGTCGAGGAGAACCCGGCCCTGCTCACCGGCGATGGCGCCCGCGCCCCGGTCATGGGCATCCTGCGGCTGATCGACGGGCTCGCCGCCGCCGGAGCGGAGAACATCATCCGCCCTGCATGCGGGAGTTGCGGCCGTGTCATGCTGCTCTACCGGCGGATCGACGGGCTGTGGTGCTGCCGCAACTGCGTGGCCAGGACCAGGACCGTGCAGTGCGCCCGGTGCGGCACCATGAAGGAGCCTGCCGCCCGCGATGAGCACGGGCAGCCGATCTGCCCGAACTGCCTGGTCAGCGATCCGGCCAACCTCGAGGAATGCGCCCAGTGCGGCCGGAAGCGGAGAGTCGGCACCCGGACCCCCGGCGGGCCGCTCTGCCTGAGCTGCCGTCCCTGGCCGACCCTGACCTGCTCCATCTGCGGCCGGAAAGCGCCATGCGCCATTTCCAAGGCTACCGGCAGGCCGTGGTGCCGGGCCTGCAAGCAGCGGTGGGCCCGCTGCGCCCAGTGCGGCATCATGGCCCCCGTCCGCGGCGGCACCGCCGGCGCACCGCTCTGCTCGGCCTGCACCCTCCCTGGCGCGGAATTCTGGCGCACCTGCCCCGGCTGCGGCCAGGAAGGACGCATCCTCCTCGGGCAGTGCAGGACATGCCGGCTCCGCGAGCAGCTCCGTGACCTGCTCGCCGGCCCCGACGGCACGATCAGCCCCGCCCTGCAGGCACTCCACGACAACCTGGCGGCCAGCGAGCGCCCGGCCACGGCCCTGCACTGGCTGGGCAAGAGCACCGCCGGAATCCTGCGCGAGCTCGCCGCCGGCCAGCGCCCCCTCACCCACGCCGCCCTCGACGAACTGCCCGACAGCAAGCCGATACGGCACCTGCGCACGATCCTCGTCGCCACCGGGACGCTGCCAGAGCGCGACGAGCACATGACAAGGCTGGAAGCCTGGATCGCCCGGGCCATCGCCGAGCGCCCCGACCCTGATGAGCGCCGGCTGCTGCATCAGTACGCTACCTGGCACGTCGTTCGCAGGCTCCGCCGCCGCCTGGCCGGGCAGCACGCCACTTACGGCCAGTTCGTCTCAGCCCAGCGGAACGTCAGGGCAGCCGTCGCCCTGACGGACTGGCTCGCCGCCCGCGGGCTGACCCTGGAAACCGCGAGGCAGGGCGACCTCGACGCGTGGCTGGGCGACACCCGGGCCGTCCACCGTGCCGACGCCGGGAACTTCGTCCGCTGGGCACGCAGGAGCAAGCTCACCACGCTGGACTTCGCGGCCGTCAGATGGGGCGGCCCGTCCGGCGTGATCGACACCGGAACCCGCTGGGAGCAGGCCCGCTGGCTGCTCCACGACGACAGCCTCAAGCCCGAGGATCGCCTGGCCGGCCTGCTCGTGCTCCTTTACGCCCAGCAGGCGTCCGTGATCAGCCGCCTGACCCTCGCGCACGTCCAGCCTTCAGGCGGCCAGGCGCTCATCCGGCTCGGCCGCGAGCCCGTAGTGCTGCCCGGGCCCCTCGATGCGATCGCCCTGCACGTGGCGGCCGCCCGCCGCGGCCACGCCGCCCTCGGCGGCAACGGAATATCAGCCTGGCTGTTCCCGGGCGGCCAGCCCGGCCAGCCGATCAGCGCCTTCCAGCTCGGCGAGCGCCTGCGCCAGCTCGGCATCCGGGCCGGCCAGTCACGATCGGCAGCGCTGTTCCAGCTCGCCACCGACCTGCCCGCCGCCGTCCTGGCGAACCTGCTCGGCATCCACATCAGCGTCGCCGTCCAGTGGCAGCGGGCATCCGCCGGCGACTGGATGGCCTACGCCGCCGACGTCAGCCGCCGGGCCAGCCGGCAACCCGTTTCATCACGTCACGAAACACAGGGCCAGGAGTGACCGACGGCTCCCAGTGCCCCGTCTGCGGACACCAGATTCCGACCCGCGACCGCCCGCAAGGCGGCCGAAGGGCCCGGTACTGTTCCGACGCCTGCAAAGCGAAGGCATACCGGACTCGCCGGCAGGCCGGCGGACAGAGGCCGGACATGCCACCGCTCTCGCCCGCCGGCCGCCATGCCCGCGTCGTCGAGATCCGGCAGCAGGTCAGCGAACTGATCGGCGACATGGCAGACACTGCCAGCGGCCAGCAAGCGCTGTTCGCTTCACCCGGCACCTCTCGCCGCCGGACCCGGCCCGCCGAGACCGCCCGGACACTGCACCGCCTGATTGCCGAACTCGCAACGCCCGCCGCCGTGGCCGTCACGGAACGCGTCACGATACACCGGACGCCAGGCGGAGCGACACAGGTGATGCCCCTTCGACGAAGACGGTAACGACGGGAAACGCGCTGTCGCCGCCCCGATTGCTCGCCAAGGACAGGGCTATTCCGACAGTTGCGATATCTGAGTCCGCCAGAGCACGTTCACCGCAGCCATGTCGAGGACGCCTGGGCGCAGGCCGGGAAGCGCGCCGCCGGGCGGTTCGGAGGTGACCGTTCGTGAGGTGGAATCTGCGGCTGGCCGCTGCCCAGCGCGACATCTGGAAAGCCTCCCAGCTGCAGGCCATGTTGGCGGACGCGGGCCTGGTGATCAGCGCGGGGAAGATGTCGAACCTG
>JASHPP010000779.1 GCA_030038035.1 Trebonia sp. | reverse complement strand
GGGCTGGCTGCGAAGGCGCTGCGGCTCGGGCCGTCGTGGCTGGCCGGCCAGCGGGCGGGCGAGATCACCACGCTGGCCACCACGGGGCTGGACGCGCTCGACGCGTACTTCGCCAGGTACCTGCCGCAGCTCGTGCTCGCCTGCCTGGTGCCGCTGGCTGTGCTGGCCAGGGTGACCGCGGCCGACTGGATATCCGGCCTTGTCATCGCCGTGACGCTGCCGCTTGTCCCGCTTTTCGGGATCCTTATCGGCAGCTACGGCAAAGCGCGCACCCAGCGGCAATGGCAGCTGCTGGCCCGGCTCGGCGGGCACTTCCTCGACGTCGTCGAAGGCCTGCCGACGCTCAAGGCGTTCGGTCGTGCCCGGGCCCAGGCCGAGGTGATCAGGAACGTGACAGGCGAGCACAGGACCGCCACGATGGCCGCGCTGCGGGTCACGTTCCTGTCCGCGCTCGTGCTGGAACTGGCGGCCGCGCTGGCGACCGCGCTGGTGGCGGTGGAGGTAGGGCTGCGGCTGCTGTACGGGCACATCGGCTACGAGACCGCGCTGCTCGTGCTGCTGCTGACGCCCGAGGCCTACCTGCCCCTGCGCAACGTAGGCGCCCAGTTCCACGCCAGCGCGCAGGGCACCGAAGCGGCCCAGCGCGCGCTCGATATCCTCGAGCTCGAAGACGATCACGGGCAGCCCGACAGGCCCGGTCAGCCTCGCCCGGCCGTGACCACGGTGCCCGGGAAGGAAGCCGACCTGCGCAGCCAGCCGATCACGCTGACCGGCGTCGTGCTGACCTACCCGGGCCGGCCCGCCGCGGCGCTCGACGGGATCTGCCTGACGATCAGCCCGGGGGAGCGGATCGTCCTCACCGGGCCGAACGGAGCGGGCAAGAGCTCGCTGCTAGGGCTGTTGCTGCGGTTCTGCGAGCCGGCATCCGGCCGGATCGACGTGGGCGGCACCGAGCTGCGCGCGATCCCGGTGCGCTCGTGGCGCCGCCAGATCGCCTGGGTGCCGCAGCGTCCGTACCTGTTCGCCGGCTCGGTCGCGGAGAACATCGCGCTCGGCGATTCCCGCGCCAGCCCGGCCGCGATCAGGCGGGCCGCCGGGCTGGCTGGCGCCGAGGAGTTCATCGACGCGCTGCCCGGCGGCTTCGGCGCCCAGCTGACCGAACGAGCGCTCACCCTCTCCGCCGGCCAGCGGCAGCGGATCGCGCTGGCCCGCGCGTTCTTGTGGGACGCCCCGCTTGTGTTGCTTGACGAGCCGGCGGCACACCTGGATCCGGCGGCCGCCCGGCAGCTCATGGCCGTGATCGAGACGCTGCTGGCGGGCCGGACCGTGCTGCTGGTCAGTCACAGTCAGCAGGCAGGGATCCCGGCGGACCGGGTGCTGCGCCTCGACCGGGGCAGGCTCGTCCCGGCCGGCCAGCCAGCCCTCCTGGCGGCCACCCGGTGACCGGCCACCCGGTGACCGGCCGGCCATTGAGCGGCCGGGACCCGCTCATGCGAACGCTGCGGCTGGGCCGGATGGTCCGCGGCCGGCTCCTGCTGGCCGCCGCGGCGGGCGCCGCGGCCACCGGCTGCGCCGTCGCGCTGCTGGCCGTCTCTGGCTTCCTGCTGGCCCGGGCGTCGCAGCACCCGAGCATCGTGGCCATCAGCGGCGCGGTCGTCGCGGTGCGCGCCTTCAGCGTCGGCCGCGGTGTGTTCAGGTACGGCGAGCGGCTGGCCTCCCACGACGCCGCGTTCCGCGTCCTGGCGGACACGCGGGTGGCGGTCTTCCGCCGGCTCGCCCGGCTGGCGCCGGCCGGCCTCGCCGAGTTCTGGTCGGGTGACCTGCTCACGCGGCTGATCTGCGACGTGGACAGCGCGCAGGACCTGTTCATCCGCGGCATCGCCCCGCCGCTGACCGCGGCTCTCGTCGGCGCCGGGGCGGTGACCGTGTGCCTGCTGATCCTCGTTCCCGCCGGCGGCGTGCTCGCGGCGGGGCTGCTGCTCGCGGGCGCCGCCGTCCCTGCCGTCGCCGCGGTCGCCGACCGGGCCTCGCGCCGCCGGACCAGCCCCGCCCGCGGTGAGCTGGCCGCCGGCCTGGCCAACATGCTGGCGGGCGCCGCGGACCTGCACGCGTTCGGTGCCGAGGACGCGAGCCTGGCGCGGATAACGGCCAGGGACGGCGAGCTCACCGGGCTTGCCCGCCGGTCGGCCGCGGCCACCGGCCTGGGCACGGGCCTGACCGCGCTCCTTTCCGGCCTGACCGTCTGGGGCGCCCTCGTCCTCGGGGTCGCGGCCGTCGGGGCGGGCGCCTTCAGCCGCGTCCCGCTGGCCGTGCTGACGCTTACGGCCCTGGCCGCGTTCGAGGCGGTCAGCCCGCTGACCGGGGCCGCGCTGCAGATCGGGCAGGCGCGCACGGCCGCCAGGCGGGTCTTCGCCGTCCTCGACACCCCCGACCCTGTGCGGGAGCCGGACAATCCCCTTCCGCCGCCGTCCCCGCCCGTCACCGTCACGCTGCGCGGTGCCCGGGTCCGTTACCTGCCGGACGGCCCGTTCGCCCTGGACGGGGTCGATCTCGACCTCGAGCCGGGACGGCGGGTCGCCCTCGTCGGCCCGAACGGGGCGGGCAAATCCACCGTGGCGGCCCTGCTGATGCGCTTCGTCGACCTGGCCGGCGGCACCGCGACCCTGTGCGGTCGCGACCTCGCCCGCTACGCCGCCGACGACGTGCGCCGCGTCATCGGCGGCTGCCTGCAGGATCCGCACATCTTCGACACCACGATCGCCGGCAACCTCCGCCTCGCCAGCCCGGACGCGAGCGACGACGACCTGGCCGCCGCCGCCGCGCGGGCCCGGCTGCTGCCCTGGATCGACTCGCTCCCTGACGGTTTGCATACGCTTGCCGGCGCGCACGGCGCGGCGATCTCCGGCGGCGAGCGGCAGCGGCTCGCCCTGGCCAGGGCCCTGCTCGCGGACCCGGCGCTGATGATCCTCGACGAGCCGACGGCCGGCCTCGACCCGGACGCGCGCCGGGCACTGACAGCCGACCTGCTGGACCTCACCGCAGGACGGGCCACGCTGCTCATCACCCACCAGCTGGACGGGCTCGACCAGGTCGACGAGATCGTGGTCCTGCAGGCCGGCCGGGTAGTCCAGCGTGGCACCCACAGCGAACTGCTGCTCGCGGGCGGCCTGTACCGCTGGATGTGGGACCGCCGGACCTGACCGCGGCCCGTCCCCGCATCACCCCCGGCGGGTGGAGCCAGGCAGCGCCGGGCACGGTCAGATGGGCGCGGGGAGAAAGGCGCGAGGAGGGCAGGCAATGGCAACCGACACGGCGGACGCCCTGGTCATCTTCGGGGCGACCGGCGACCTCGCCAAGCACGAGACCTTCCCGGCGCTGGTCGGGCTGGTCGAGCGCGGCGCGCTGAACGTCCCGGTGATCGGCGTCGCCCATAGCGGCTGGGACCTTGCGGAGTTCCGCAGCTTCGCGGAGGACTCGCTGCGGCGCAACAACATCTACCCGGGGACCCCAGCCTCGTCCGCGATGCTCGGGCTGCTGCGGTACGTCGACGGAGATCTCACCGACGAGGCGACCTACGCGGCGCTGGCGCGGGAGCTGGCCGGGGGCCAGGCCCTGTTCTACCTGGAGGTGCCGCCGGCGCTGCTCGGCCGCGTCGCGCGGGGAATCTCCGCGGCGGGCATGGCGAAGGACGCGCGGGTCATGGTCGAGAGGCCATTCGGCACCGATCTGGACAGCGCCCGGCTGCTCAGCGCGACGCTGCACAGCTATTTCACCGAGGACCAGATTTATCGTGTCGACAACTGGCTCGGGCTCGAACCGGTGGAGAACGTGCTGTTCGTCCGGTTCGCCAACTCTCTCATAGAGCCGGTGCTTGACCGCGATCACGTGCACAGCATCCAGATCACGATGGCCGAGACGTCCGACGTGGCCGGCTATGGATGGTTTTACGAAAAGACCGGCGCGATCAGGGACGTGATCCAGAACCACATGCTGCAGATCGTGGCCTCGCTGCTGGCCGACCCGCCGGACGGCCGGGGCCTGGCATCCTGGCGGGACTCGAAGTCCCAGCTCATCGCGGCTCTTCAGCCGCTGACGCCAGAGGACGCGGTGCGCGGGCAGTACGACGGGTATCTGGACGTCGAGGGGGTGGCCCCCGGCTCCACCACCGAGACCTACGTGGCGGTGCGCCTGCACGCCGACTCCTGGCGCTGGGCGGGCGTGCCCATCCTGATCCGGGCCGGCAAGTGCATGCCCGTCACCGCGACCGAGATCGAGATCAGGTTCCACCGCCCGCCGCACGATGTGTTCGGCCTTGAGCCATCCTCGGTCGGCAACTGGCTGCGGTTCCGGATCTGGCCGCAAGCCAGGGTCAGCATCGGGATGATCGGCAAGAAGCCAGGCGCCGGCTGGGCGCCGCAGCAGGAGGACCTGCTGTTCACCGACTATCCGGGATTCGACATGCTGCGACCCTATGACCGCCTGATCGGCGCCGCGCTGTCAGGCGAGCGGTGGCTGTTCGCCCGGCAGGACACGGTGGAGGCCGCGTGGCGGGTCGTCGATCCGGTGCTCGGCGACACCGTGCCGGTCCACCCCTACCCGAGGAACAGCTGGGGACCCAAGGAGGCGGACAGCCTGCTTCCCGACGGCGTTCCCTGGCACGATCCGGCCGCGTAGCCGCGGCTCCTACCGGGCGAGTTCGCGCAGCAGCCGCTCCTCCTCGGCGGCGGACAGGCCCTCGTCTCCGGGAGCGGGGCCGCCCCGTGCCCGATCCCAGGCGAGCGTGTCGCGGATCGTGTCGGCCACCGGGCGGCAGGCCAGGCCCGCGGCGACGGCCCGGGAGCTGTCCACGTTGTTGACCCCGTCCGAGCCGGACTCGCCGACCCACAGCGGAATGCCCATCCAGGGCTCGACGCCGGCCGCGAGCAGCCGGCCGGAGGGAATCCAGGTCAGCTCCGCGTCACTGTAGGTCGCCGTCTTGCAAAGGCCAAGCATTATCCCGAACGGTTCCGGGGTTCCCGTCACGTTGAACACCCCGTGGCGCCCGTGGTGGCAGGCGTCGGCGAGCCACGACGCCAGGTCGCGCACGTCGATGAACTGCACCAGGTCGGCCTGGTCGCCGGGCGCGAGCACGCGGCCGCCGCGCGCGATACGGCGCGGCCAGTAGGGGAACCGGTCGGTCGGGTCGTGCGGGCCGACGATGAGCCCGGGCCGGGCGATGAGCGCCCGGTCGCCGTAGACGTCCCGGACGACCCGCTCGGCCGCCGCCTTGCGCGCGCCGTACAGTTCGCCGAAGTCCTCGATCCCGTCGCGCAGCTCAAGCAGCCCGGCGTCTTCCAGCTGACCCTCGCGCGTGCTCTGGTCCGCGTACACCGACACGGTGGAGACAAACACGTACTGCCCTGTCCGCCGCGCCAGCGCCCGCGCCGACCGCCGGACCACCTCAGGCTCGTAGGCGGCCACGTCGACGACCGTGTCCCATTCCCTGCCATCGAGGGCGGACAGGTCCACGGTCCGGTCGCCGGCGACGGTCTCCACCCCCGGGTAGAGACCGGGGTTGGTCTTGCCGCGGTTGAACAGGGTGACGGTATCGCCGCGGCCGAGCGCGGCGTCGACGAAGGCGCGGCCGAGGAACCGGGTGCCGCCGAGAACGAGAATGCGCACCCGCTCATCGTGGCACGCTGTTCGTCCGGGGGACGACCCCCCTGGACCCCCCTGCGACCCCCCGGACGGGGGGCTCCGCGCGCCCCCACCCCTTACCGCGTCAGTGTGACTCGCGGGGCACCTCGTGCCCGCTGGCGCCGACGAGGAAGTCCAGGTCGGCGCCGCTGTCCGCCTGCCGGACGTGCTCGGTGTAGAGCCTGGTCCAGCCGCGGCTCGCGGGTGGCGGCGGCGGGGCCCACTCGGCACGCCGGCGGTCCAGTTCGCCGTCGGTGATCTCGAGGGTCAGCGTGCGGGACGGGACGTCCAGGATGATCCAGTCGCCGGTGCGGACCAGGGCCAGCGGCCCGCCGGCCGCTGCCTCGGGCGCGACATGCAGCACGACCGTGCCGTACGCGGTGCCGGACATCCGGCCGTCGCAGATCCGTACCATGTCCCGGACGCCGCGCTGCAGCAGCTTGGCGGGCAGCGGCACGTTGGCGACCTCCGGCATGCCGGGGTAGCCCTTCGGGCCGCAGTACCTGATCACGAGCACCGTGTCCTCGTCGGCGTCGAGGCCGGGGTCGGCGACGACCGCGTAGTAGGCCTCGGGGGAGTCGAACACGAGCGCGCGCCCGCGGTGCTTCATCAGGTGCGCCGCGGCCGCGGACTGCTTGATGACCGCGCCGTCCGGCGCGAGGTTCCCGCGCAGCACGGCGGTACCCGTGCCGGCCGCCTGGAAGGGGGCGTCCAGCGGGTGGATGACGTCGCGGTTCCAGCACGGCGCGGCGGCGACGTTCTCCGCGACCGTGCGCCCGGTGACGGTGACCGCGCTGCCGTGCAGCAGCCCGCCGAGCTCGCGCATCACCGCGGGCAGCCCGCCCGCGTAGCAGAAGTCTTCCATCAGGTACTTCCCGTTGGGCTGCAGGTTCACCAGCGTGGGCACGTCCTGGGCGAGCTCGTCGAAGTCGTCGAGAGACAGCCGGACACCGAGCCGGCCCGCGATCGCGAGCAGGTGGACCACGGCGTTGGTCGAGCCGCCGATCGCCGCGTTCACCCGGATCGCGTTCTCGAACGCCTCGCGGGTCATGATCGCCGACGGGCGCAGGTCGCTCTCGACAAGGTCCACGGCCACCTGGCCGGCCCGCTGCGCGGTCTCGTACCGGCGCGAGTCCACCGCGGGCCAGGTGGCGGAATACGGCAGCTGCATGCCCAGCGCCTCCGCCATCGACGCCATCGTGGACGCCGTCCCCATCGTCATGCAGTGGCCGTTGGAGCGGGCCATGCACCCCTCGGCGAACGCGCACTCCTGCGCGGTCATCCGGCCGGTCAGCATCGCCTCCTCGAATCGCCACACCGCGGTGCCCGAGCCGACGTCGGTGCCCTGGTATTTGCCGTTGAGCATCGGACCGCCGGTGACCATGATGGCCGGCAGGTCGACGCTCGCGGCCGCCATGAGCAGGCCGGGCGTGGTCTTGTCGCAGCCGGACAGCAGCACCACCCCGTCCAGCGGGTTCGCGCGGAACAGCTCCTCGGCCTCCATCGCGAGCAGGTTCCTGTAGAGCATGGCGCTCGGCCGCAGCAGCGTCTCGCCCAGCGCCATCGCAGGGAACTCCAGCGGGAAGCCGCCCGACTGCCAGACGCCGCGCTTGACGGATTCGGCGACCCGGTGCAGGTGCGCGTTGCACGGCGCCAGCTCCGACCACGTGGTGGCGATCCCGATTACCGGGCGTCCATCGAACACCTCGGGAGTGAAGCCCTGGCTACGCATCCACGACCGGTGGTTCATCCCGGCCCGCCCTGTCGCCGCGAACCACGCCGAGCTTCTCCTAGCAGCGTTTATTGTCATATCTCTATATGTAGTACAGCGACCGGGTCCAGGGGAATACGCCGGCCCAAGACTGTCGCGGGCGGGTGCGCTCAGGCACGTGATCGTAACGGTCCGCACACCGCGACGGATTTACGCGACATTTGAGGTCCGGAGAATTTTCATTCCGCCTGCCATGTCTCGGTGAAGACGGAGCCTCGCGTTAGAGGAATGGAGCATTGTTTTCGGCGATGGGCGTCGCTAAGGTCCGAAACATACCCGCCGGAAAAGGCGGACGTTCATCCCGCGCAATGTCTCTTCAAGGAGGCACGTGATGAGAATTGCCCGATTGTGGGCCCTAACCGGGGCGGTTGGGCTGGCGATATCGTGCACGGCGGCGGCCGCATGGCCATCGCCCGCGACGCACGCGTCCGCGGCGCGCGCGAGCTTGCGCGGGTCGCTGACGCCCGCCGCCGAGCGCTCGCATCCAGCCGGAAAGGTGCCGGCGACCGCCGCGGTCAGCTTCGACCTGCTGCTGACGCTGCGCGATGCCGCCGGCTTGCAGGCGTTCGTCAAGGACGTATCGACCCCGGGCTCGGCTGAATTCCACCACTACCTCACCGACGCGCGGTGGAATGCCCGCTACGCGCCGACCGCGGCCGAGGTCGCGAAGGCTAAGGCGTGGCTGCGCGGCGAGGGGTTCTCGGTCGGCGCGCTGCCGAAGGACCGGCTGTACATTCCCGCCTCGGGATCGGCCGCCCTCGTGGAGAAGGCGTTCGGCGTGACGCTCGGCTACTACGAGGTGAACGGCGAAACGGTGCGGCTCGCTAACGGCACGCTGTCAATCCCGGCGTCGCTGGCCGGCGTCACGGCCGGGGTGGTCGGGGTCAACGAATACCTCGCGACGCCGGAACTGGCCACCCGCAGCACGGCGGCGACGGCGGCCAAGCCGAAGCAGGAGCCGCCGCCGCCCGCGGGCTACCGCAACCCCCCCGTGTGTTCGCAGTACTGGGGCCAGCTGTACGACACCGCGGACTCGGCCTCGCTCTACACGCCGTACTGGCGCCCGCTGCCCTATGCCGTTTGCGGCTACGTCCCCAGCCAGTTGCGCGGGGCCTATGACGTGGCTGGCCCGGTGGCCGCTGGCGACGATGGCTCGGGCGTGACGGTCGCGATCGTGGACGCGTACGACTCGCCGACGCTGCTCTCGGACGTTCAGGAGTACTTCAAGCTCAACGATCCCTCCCATCCGCTGCTCTCCTCGCAGTTCTTCAACGTGACCCCGCCGACCGTCGATGACGTGACAGAGTGCGACGGCAGCGGCTGGTACCCCGAACAGGCTCTTGACGTGGAGTCCGTGCACACGATGGCCCCCGGCGCGGACATCCTGTTCGTCGGGGCGCAGGACTGCCAGGACACCAGCCTCCTCGCGGCGCTTACCACCGCGGTCACGAGCGGCGCGTCCGTCGTCACCGACTCGTGGGACGACACCCTCGGTGACGTCTTCGACGACGTCGCCACTCACACCGCGTACGACGACACGTTCATGCTCGCCGCCGCCACGGGCGTCAGCGTCCTGTTCTCCTCGGGCGACAGCGGCGACAACTTCTCCTCCTTCGGGCTCGCCATTCCGAACTACCCGGCCAGCAGCCCGTTCGTCACCGCCGTCGGCGGGACCACGCTCGAGATCAACCAGGACAACCAGCGCGCCGCCGAATACGGCTGGTCGACAGCCAAGCAGGTCCTGTGCACCCCCAGCACGACGAACTGCGGTTCGGCGACCACGGCGGCGAGTTCCCTCGCCTACGACTACGGCGACGGCGGCGGGACGAGCTACTACTACACGGAGCCCTACTACCAGGTCCCCGTGGTGCCTGCCGACCTCGCGCTGCGCAACGAGGCGCTCTTCGGGCCGGTACCCGCGCGGGTCCTCCCGGACATCTCGATGGACGCCGATCCCCAGAGCGGGATGCTGATCGGCCTGACCCAGACGTTCCCGAACGGCACCTACTACAGCCAGTTCAAGGAAGGCGGGACGAGCCTCGCCTCACCGCTGCTGGCCGGCGTGATCGCGGACGCCGACCAGGCGGCGGGAATCTCGCTCGGCTTCCTGAACCCAGTGCTCTACAAGGCCGATCTCGACAACGGGTC
>JASHPP010000778.1 GCA_030038035.1 Trebonia sp. | reverse complement strand
CGGGCTGGCCGGGGAGGGCGCCCGACGCGGGCGAAGCGGCCTGGGCGGCGGGGGCGTCGGTGCCGTGGCCCGGGACGCGGCGCGGTGCCGTGATGAAGCTGGCCACGGTGGCGGCGAATCCGTCCGCGGCCTTGTGCGCGCTCCTGTCCGCGGTCGCGTCGAAGATCGCGGCGCGGACGGTCGGGCGGCGCGGTTTCAGGTAGACGGCGAACACCACCTCGACCCGGCGGCTGGCCAGCATCGCGGGAAACACGACAAAGCGCCAGCAGCCCTCGCGCCACACGTCGGTCGGCTCGGTGGACACGATGTAGCGGCGGTAACGCCGCCACTGCGAACTGGCGCGCAGCGTGGCCACCGTGCGCGACACAGGAAGCCTGCGCACCTCGCAGGGTTCTGAGTAGCCGAGCCTGACCATGATCTCGCCGATCTCCGGGGACAGGGTGGCGAGCACGAGGACCTCAACCGCCAGCACGGTCAGCACCGTGGCCGCCTGCCCGCCAGAGGCGGGCAGGCGCAGCGGCGGCTCGCCGATCGTGGCGACCGCCGCCGCGCAGAGCAGCGCCGACCGGACCTGGACCCGCCAGCTAACGGGCGTATCGCTCAGGTCCCCGAAGCAGCCGCAGCCCGCGTCGGGCTGCCGGGTACGCAGCACATGCAGGGCTCCCACCGCCGTGCCGAACAGCAGTGCCGTCGCCGTCCGGACCACGACGGCCGGCGGGCCGGCCCCGATCCGGCCCGCGGTGACCAGCAGGCCGAGGCCGAGCGCGAGCTCGCCACAGCACATGGCCATCGCGGCCGGGCGGCGCAGCCAGAACGGGAACATCCCCGTCGGTTTTATCCCCGCGGCGATCGAGCCAGCGGAGATGGCGCGGCTCGCCTTAGCGGCCACGGCGCCGAGAAGCAGCGCCGCAAGCAGCGGTATCTGCACTTCCCTGACGGCCCCGAGCACCCCAAGCTCCCCCACGATATTCTCCTCAGCCCGCAAGCGACAGCGTCGCGTTGAAGCAGCCCTTTTCCAGGTCGCCGCCGAGTTCCACGAAGGCGGTGATCGTCAGGTCCGCGATCCTGCCCCGCGGTGACGTGCCGCATTCCACGCACCGGTCGCAGAACAGCCGCGCCGCGGCGCCGCAGCTTGTCACCGGCAGCACCGCCGAACGGTCCGTGCACTCGTTGCGTATCCGGACCGCGCTGCCCACCGACAGGTAAGGCAGCCGGACGCAGCCGGGTCCTGCGGTGTGCGGGTCGACGACGTGCGGCTCGTCAGCGGGCGGGCTGGGCTGGCAGTCCGTCTCCGGGTCGAGCGCGGGGTACGCGACCCCGAGCAGGCCAAGCGGCTCCTCGCCTGGCTCGTGCCAGACGGCCGTTCCGCTGACGGGGACGGGAATGTGCCCGTTGACCAAGGGCGGCGCCGGGGGGTGGTCGGCGCGGTACGGCGGCTGTGAGGTCGCATGCCGCACCGCCCGCAAATAGCCCTGCTGGCGCAGGCCGATCACGTCGATCAGGTAGCCGGGCTCCAGCCGGGGGAAGCGGACCTGGATCTGCAGGCGCGCGCCCTTGTCGATCAGCACGATCTTGCGGCCCTTGGCCGGCCCCTCGTCGACGAGCAGCTCGCCGCCCTGGACCTCGATGATCGTGCCGGTGACCCGCCCGATCTGCGCCCACACGGATTCGGCGATGCTGCGGGTGGGATGACGGCGGACGATGGCGAGATCGCCGTGGCGCAGCGCCGTCGGCGCCACCGGGGACCCGCGCCAGGCCGTGGCACGGGGCGACAGGGCCAGCCGAAGCTCGCCACGGGCGGTGTGCAGCACGAGCAGGTGCGGGCTGACGTCGAGGACCTGGCCGGTGATGGCGGTCCGCGCGGCCGACTGGCGGGGGTCCCACAGACCCTGATAGGCGCTGTCGCGCGAGCCGAACACCGCGGCGCGCAGCAACGACCGATGGGTAAATCGGGCAGGTGTGGCGGATTCTACGAGATCGTCACAACCCTGGCGAAATTCCGCGTTTCGCCGCACTTGCCCTCCGTGGGATTGCATCCAGCGCCATGTCATTTCCGACGATGCGCGTGTTCGTATGGACACGTCAAGTGATTCAGGAATGTCTGTCCACGAAGACACATAGATACATCTCTGATGGATAGCCCAGACTCGGCTACTCCTGTCCCTCGCATCACCGGGGGCGCCTGGCGGGGGCGCCTGGCAGTTATCACGCAGCGAGGCGTATCGTGGGCATGCAATCACTGTGAGTAGCGTTACCTCAGCGTAGGGGACCCATGGGTGCAGGGGACCGCGTCGCGTTTGGCGACTATGTGCGCTCCCGCGGCGCGACATTGCTGCGAGCCGCCCAGGCCCTGACAGGGAACCACGCCGACGCCGAGGACCTAGTCCAGTCCACGCTGGTCAAGACCTATCAGTCCTGGAACAACATCGCCGACCCCGCCGCGCTTGACACGTATGTCCGCCGGATCATGATCAACACGCACATCTCGGGCTGGCGCAGGCGCCGGGTGGACGAGTATCCCACCGACGAGCTGCCTGACGAGCCCGCGGCCGACCTGACGGGCGACAGCGACCTTCGCGAGGTGGTGCAGCGGGCGCTCGACCGGCTGCCGCGCCGGATGCGCGCCGCCGTGATGCTCAGGTACTACGACGACATGTCAGAGCCCGAGGTGGCGGCGGCGCTCGGGGTGTCCGTGGGGACGGTCAAGAGCACGGTGGCACGGGCCGTCGCCAGGCTGCGCGAGGACGCGGAGCTGGGCGCGGACGCCGAGGCGGGCGCGGAGGCAGGGCTGCGCGCGCACGACTCGGCGTTGCCTCAAGGGTTACGCGGGGGAGGTCCGCGTGGCACTATCCCGTCAGGGACAACACGAGAGGTGCAGCCGTGGACAGCACGATGATGGACACCCCGCTGACGGTCACGTCGATCATGCGGTACGGCACGACGACGTTCGGGAACAGGGAGGTGGTCACCTGTGCCGGGGACCTGCCCTCCCGGCGGCGGAGCTACGCGGCCCTCGGCGAGCGCACGGCGCGGCTGGCCCACGCGCTGCGGTCCCTCGGCGTCGACGCGGACCAGCGGGTCGGCACGTTCATGTGGAACAACGCCGAGCACGTTGAGGCCTACGTCGCCATCCCGTCCATGGGTGCCGTGCTGCACACGCTGAACATCCGGCTGACCGCCGACCAGGTGGGTTACATCGCCACGCACGCCAGCGACTACGCGGTGATCGTCGACGCCTCGCTGCTGCCGCTGTTCGCGAAGGTCCTGCCGCACGCGCCGACGATCAGGCACGTCATCGTCTCCGGTGCGGGGCGGTCGCCCGAGGACGACAGCGTGCTCGACAGCCTGGCAGGTCCCGGCCGCAGCGTGCACTCGTACGAGGACCTGCTCGCCGCGGCGCCGGGAACCTTCGACTGGCCCGCGCTCGACGAGCGGTCGGCGGCCGCCATGTGCTACACGAGCGGCACGACCGGGCTGCCGAAGGGCGTCGTCTACAGCCACCGGTCCGCCTACCTGCACTCGATGGGGGCGTGCCTGGGCAACGCGTTCGCGATCAGCGAGCGCGACGTCATCATGCCTGTCGTGCCGCAGTTCCACGCGAACGCGTGGGGGCTTGTGTACGCCGCGCTGCTGTCCGGCGCCGGCCTGGTGATGCCGGACCGGTTCATGGTGCCCGCCGGGATCGTCAAGCTGATCGAGACCGAGAAGGTGACGATCGGCGCGGGCGTGCCGACGATCTGGCAGGGCGTGCTCGCCCACTTGCGCGCAGCGGGCGGCGACCTGTCCTCGCTGCGGACGCTGGTCTGCGGCGGCTCCGCGCTGCCCGAGGTCGTGCAGCGGGCGTTCGCCGAGGAATTCGGCGTCGTCATGACCCACGCCTGGGGGATGACGGAGACATCCCCGCTCGGCTCGATCGCGCACGAGCCGGCCGGCGTCACCGGGGAGGCGGTCTGGCCCTACCGGGTCAGCCAGGGACGGCTGTTCTGCACGATCGAGGGTCGGCTGACCGGCGACTCCGGTGAGGTGCTGGCGTCCGACGGCAGGGCCGTGGGCGAGCTCGAGGTGCGCGGGCCGTGGGTGACCGGCACCTATTACCTCGACGACGCGCCGGAGAAGTTCCACGACGGGTGGCTGCGCACCGGCGACGTGGGAACGCTTGACGAGGCCGGGTTCATCCGGCTCACCGACCGGGCCAAGGACGTGATCAAGTCCGGCGGAGAGTGGATCTCCTCGATGGAGCTTGAGAACCTGCTGATGGCGCATCCGTCTGTCGCCGAGGCGGCGGTGATCGGCGTGCCGGACGAGCAGTGGGGCGAGCGGCCGCTCGCGGCGGTGGTCCCCGCCGTCGGCGCCGCCGTGAGCCCGGAAGAGCTGCGCAGCTTCCTCGGCGAGCGGCTGCCGCGGTGGCAGCTGCCTGAACGCTGGTGCTTCATCGACGAGGTGCCCAAGACCTCGGTCGGCAAGTTCAAGAAGACCGCGCTGCGCGAGCGGTACGCGGCGGGCGAGCTCGAGGTGACGAAACTGGCGCCGGCTCCGCGCTGACCCGGCGCCGGCTCCGCGCTGACCCGGCCCTGGGCTCGCTTTGCCGACGGCGGCCCGATGCCGGTACGCTGTTCGGCACCGCGCCCCTTCGCTCCGGTACGCTCCGGCGGGAGGCTGAGCGCGGATGGAGGCTTCGCCTAGTCCGGTCTATGGCGCCGCACTGCTAATGCGGTTGGGTCGTGAGGCCCTCCCGGGTTCAAATCCCGGAGCCTCCGCGAAACGAGCGGCGCGCGGCGCGCCGGGCAGCCAATCGCGTTATTCGCAATTCGGCCCCATTACCAAGCCGTGATACGGAATGATGCCCGGTGGAGTGACATCACGCGAACGCGACGACGACCTTCCCCGGGAGCTGACGCTGGCATGGCATCGACACCGACCCCCGCTGACGACCACCGCCCGCGCAGGCTGCTGGCCCGGGTGCCGGCCGCCGCGCGAGTCACCACGGTAGTCGTGCTGACCGGGGTAGCCGCCACCGCCTGCGGCTCGCTGTCGGCCGTGTCGCTGCAGCCCGTGTCTGTCGACCCCCCGGTGACCGCGGCCGCGAACGGCGCGCCGGACGCCGTCGCCAGCGGGCTCGTGACGGCCACTGCCAGGGGTCCCGCGGGTCGCTCGGCCAGCCCGTCGCCGACCCGCTCGAAGCGGTCAGCCGCGGCCACCAAGACGCCGGATCCGTCCGCCTCGGCCACCGGGGACCCGGATCCGTCCGCCAGCCCGGCGCCCACCCCGGCCCCGGCACCCCCGCCGACCGGGTCCGCGGCGGACTGCCAGCAGACCTTCGTGCCCTCCTACTTCTACTCGGGCACGCTCTGGGACCAGGCCATCGGAACCACGCCGACGCCCGCGACCATGTTCCTGAACGTGGACAACGGGCCGGGGACCGGACCGGACTCGCACTTCCAGCAGCTGGTGCAGTCGGCGCAGCAGCACGGCATCACCGTGCTCGGCTACGTCGACACGGACTACACCGGGTTCTCGCTCTCGCAGGTCGAGTCCGAGATCGCCGACTACAAGGCCTGGTACGGCGTCAACGGGATCATGCTGGACCGCACCCAGGGCACGCAAAACGCGCTGTCGTACTACCAGACGCTGTACAACTACATCCACGAATCCGAAGAGATCGGCCAGGACGCGGTCGTCTGGCTGAACGTCGGCGCCTTCCCCGTGCAGAGCTTCATGTCCGTGGCGAACGTCATCATGGCGTTCGAGGGGGACTTCTCCTCGTTCGAGTCGGAGTCGGTGCCGGGCTGGGTCAGCCAGTACGGGCGCGACCGGTTCGCGAACGTCCTCTACAGCACGCCGGAGGCGGACCTGGACACCGTGGTCAGCACGTCCTGGTCCCGCAATGTCGGCAACCTGTTCGTGACGGATCAGGGTGACCCGAACCCGTACGGCCAACTGCCCAGCTACTGGCCGGCAGAGGCCACCACGGTCGGGGCCCAGTGCTGACCGCGGGCTGACGGCTTATTCGTGCAGTTCCAGCGCCATCTTCGGGCAGCACCGCACGGCTTCCCTGACCCGGTCCGCGAGCTCAGGCGGGACCTCGCTGGCCAGGATCGTCAGCTCGTCGGAGTCGTCCACGTAGAAAACCTCGGGGACCAGGCCGGCGCAGACGGCGTTGCCCTCGCACAGCACGGCATCGACGGTGACTCTCATGCGGCGGATTTTAGCCATCCGCGGGGGCCGTGACTACACCGGCATGATCTCTTGACCGTTCTGTCAGGCCGGCATACGCTCCGGAAAGCGCCCCATCGGCGTGGGCGTTACAACGCGCTGCACACGATCAGGCGGGAGGGGCGCCGATGCCCGCGGTTGAGTCCGTTCTGGATGCCGGCTTCGACATGTTCGGCCCGGAGGCATGCCATGACCCCCGGCCCTACGACACGATGATCAGGGAAGCCGGGCCCGTCGTGTACATCCCGCAGTACGACGTGTGGGCGACCGGCCGGCACGATCCCATCGAGCTGATGATGCGGGACTGGAAGACGTTCTCTTCCGCCAACCCGCCGTTCGCCGAGCCCGGCCGGATGATCCTGCTCAGCGAGGACCCGCCGGACCACCAGCGGGTGCGGACCGTGGTCTCCCGCGCGATGTCCCCCTCGGTGCTGCGCCGCATGCAGGACGCCTTCGAGCAGGGGGCAGCAGAGACGGTGCGGCGGCTGCTCGACGCCCCCGGCGGCCTCGTCGACGGGTACACCGACCTCGCCAAGGCGTACATCCTCAAGGTGTTCCCCGACGCGATCGGCCTCGGCGACAAGAACAGGGAGATGCTTGTCCGCTTCGGGCACGCGCAGTTCAACATGTTCGGGCCGAAGAACGAGATCTACCGCGAGTCGATGGCGGAAGCGGCCGAGGTGTTCGAATGGGTCGCGGTCAACTGCAAGCGCGACGCGGTGCAGCCGGGCGGGATCTGCATGGCGATGTACGAGGCCGCCGACGCGGGCGACATCACCCACGAAGAAGCAGAAATGCTCGTCCAGGTGCTGTACTCGGCCGGCTCGGACACCACGATCTACACGATCGGCAACGTCGTGCGGGCGCTGGCCGAGAACCCGGCCCAGTACCAGCTGCTGCGGACCAACATCGACGAGTACGCGCAGCGCGCCTTCGAGGAAGGCATCCGCTACGACAACCCGGCCCGGTTCACCCGCCGCCGGGCGACCGCCGACACCGACGTGGACGGGGTGACGGTGCCGGCCGAGGCGGGGATCCTGCTGCTGCACATGCCCGCCGGGCGGGACCCGCGCCGCTGGGAGAACCCGGAGGCCTACGACATCACCCGGGACGTCGTCGGCAAGCACCTCGGCCTTGGGTTCGGCGTGCACGCCTGCGTGGGCGCCCGGGTCGCCCGGCTGGAGGGGGTATCGCTGCTGTCGGCGCTCGCCCGGCATTTCGAGTCCATCGAAGTCGTCGGCGAGCCGCACACCACGACGAACATGGCGGTGCACGGGCTCGAATCGCTCCCGCTGCGCCTGGTCCCGGCCTGAGCCGCGCCGGCCCGGCGGCAGCCACCACGCTCCGTTCGGGAGATTAAAGATTTTTATCCGGAACGGGGCGGGGCGACTGCACCAGCGTCAGCTTTGCACGTTCCTGCTGTCGGTGATCAGCTGCGCAAGCGACTGGCCGTTGATCGTCGTGCCGTTCGCGCTGATCCAGTCCTCGGTGATCAGGCCCATGGCCTGCCCGATGTTGGTCAGCGCCCAGTGCTGGTTGACCGGCTGCTCGACGCCCCAGGTGATGACCGACTCGTCGTTGCCGATGCCCTGCACCCCGAAGGCGCTGTACTCGATCACCACGCAGTGGTCGATGCCGTTCGGTCCCACGTTGGTGCCGGCGGCAGGCAGCGTCCACGGCTGGCCGTTGTTGAGCGCCGTCATGTCGCTGTCGCTGACCGCGACGCCGATGTAGACGCCGCCGAACGTGTTGGCGACCTGCTTGAGCAGCTCCAGGTTCGTGTAGCCGCCGATGGCGAAGTAGCCGGCCAGCTTGTGGACCTTGCCCGTGGTGTCGGGCAGCCCGGTGTTCACCATGTACTGGGCGACGGACTGCAGCATGCAGCCGGTGTCCGTCTTCTCGTTGCCCAGCTGGTAGCCGCTGACCGCCGAGTACATGCCGAGGATCGCCGTGTCGGTGAACATGACCCCGCCGGGGACGTCGCCGCTGAACGCGGTGACCGCCGCCAGGAAGTGGCCGATTCCCGCGCAGGTGCAGTCGCCCACGCCCGTCGAGGCGATCACCGCGGGCGCGTTCGGGTCGGGACCGTTGGCGTACATCGGCCATGCCTTGACCTTCGACTCGCGGTCGACGATGCCGGGCGCCCCCGGCAGGCCGTCGGACAGCGCGGACACGTCGATGTAATCCTCTAGCTTCGGGATGACGATTCGCGGGTCATGCGGGATCGCGCCCTTCTTGAACGGTGTCGCCACTGTCTGCCTCCAAATGTTGGCGGTGCCTGCGGCCAATCTAGGACCGCCATGGGAGGACAAGAAGTGGTCGGCCGAAACTGTGGCGATGTGTGAGTATCCGTGTCAGGCGGCACCGCATTCGGCCCTCCGGTCGAGGGCCCCGACCGGACCTGTACATGCCGGCATTGCGGTGAAATGCTGGCTTATAGTGCGCACAGCATCGCCTGCGAGTCATTCTTCCGAAGATGACGCATGACCCCGCGCTCCTGGTCACCGGTCACCACCCCTGACCGGTGACCAGGTCCACCAGGTCCGTCGGCCACTGGCACGGTCAGCACGGAATTCATGTGGTTGAGGAGGGTTGATGCCGGACTGGGTGGCCGTTGGGATCGACAATGGCGGCACGTCGAACAACGGCACCGTCGTGGACCCGGCCGGCCGGTTCCTTGTCGACGCGATGGCGGAGCTGCCGAGCCTGGTGCGGGAGGGGCCGGAGAAGGCCATTCAGGCGCTGGTCGACTCGTTCGACAAGGCGCTCGCCATCACCGGCCTGCCCAGGGAGCGGGTACGCGCGGTCGGCCTGGACACGCCCGGCCCGGCCAGCGCCACCGGGGTGCTGTCGACCGGCGGCGCGACGAACTTCGGTCACCCCGGGTGGAGCGGGTTCGATATCAGGGGCGCGTTTGAGGAGCGGCTCGCCATCCCGGTCCTGTACAACAACGACGCCAACGCGGCGGCCCTCTACGCGCATCACGTGCGCTACGGCGCCGCCTCCGCCGCGCACAGCAGCGTGGCCGCCATCGTCGGGACCGGCCTGGGCGGCGGCGTGATCGAGGACGGCCGGGTCGTGCGCGGCGTGAGCGGGATGGCGGGCGAACTCGGCCACATGCCGATCCCCATGGACGGCCTGCTGGAAGAGGGGCAGCCGGTGCCGTCGTGCAACTGCGGGCGGTACGCGGACGCCGAGTCGGTCGCCTCGCTCACGGGGATCGGGCGGAACCTGCTGCCCTACTGGCTGACCAGGTTCCCCGGCCACGAACTCGCCGAGGTGCCCGTCGCGCGGGCCGCCAAGCTGGTCCGCTCGTACGCCGAGCGGGGCGACCGGATGTCGCTGGCGATCTTCCGGCAGCAGGCGATCGCCGTCGGCCGCGTGTTCTCGATCGCGGCCAAGTTCACCGACCCCGACGTTTATTTCGTCGGCGGCGGGGTGATCGACGCCGCGCCGCACTTTCGCGACTGGTTCGTCGCGACGGTCAGGGACAGTACCGCGCTGCTTGTGGAGCAGGCCGCGCTGGCCGAGGTGGCGCTGGTCCCCGACCTGGACATGGCCGGCGCCCGGGGCTCGGCGATCGCCGCCGCGGAGTGGATTCAGGGACGCTAGCTATAACGGCCGCGACGGCGCGCCCGGCTCACTCGTCGCTGTCGCCCTTGTCCTTGAAGATCAGCCCGCACACCTCGAGGTAAAGCTGCTCGGGATATGGCAAATGCTCGATGTGCTTCAGCGCCTGGTCCTGGCCCGCGGACTCCACGATGAACTCGCCGTATCCGAGGAGCCGGCCCATAGCCGACCGCTTGAAACTCATATCGGTCACTTTGGAGAGCGGCATCATGTTGACCGTCTTGGTGAAGACCCCGGTGACGAGAATCAGCCGCTCAGACGTCACGACAAAGTAATCCTCAAGCCACGTATAGATCTTTATCAGAAGCCTGACGACGAGGACAAACCAGAGCAACCAGATGATGAGCATCCCCGCGCCGCTGTTGTGGGCGATCGTGGTGGAGAGCAGGCCGGCGATCGCGAGCCCGCCGAGGACGGTCGCGACCGGCCCGATCAGCACCGCCGGGTGGAACCGCACGGTCGTGACCGGGAGCTCGTGCGGCAGGAGGTGCTTATAAACGCTGGCCGGCACGGTCTCGTTGGGAACGACCCTAATGCCCACTTGGAAAGCCTCAGATCTGGGCGACGAAATGCGAGAGCCCGCTCGCGGCGGTAGAGAGAAGGTTTCCGATGTTGTGCACTAGATGGGCGGCACTAGCCGGCTGCTGGATGACCCACCATATGACAAAGGCCACGGCAGCCCACGTGAGAACCGTCTTCAAGCTCACTGCCAGCTCCTCACAAGCGCAGACTTCTCTACTATGCCAGTTTCCTTTATCTTAGCCCGGAGCCAGCTCGGATGGGGTGGTCCAAGCCGGGGAGGCCCAAGCCGCTCGCCCTGTCCGCTGCAGTATGCCCGCAATCCAAAGACGCTACGCATGCGCCGAGGGACAGCATGGCGCCCCCGAACGGAGTATGCCGCCGCAGGCCGCATACCGGAAGCAGCCACGCCGGATGTGCCGCACAGCGGCGAGGCGCAGCCTCCGGCTCGGGCATGTTTACCGATCTGCCGTCCCGCATCTGCGGGATTCGGTGCGCCGACGTTCCCCGATCTGACAACATTCCCCCGTGCGAGGCATGCTTGGGGCATGGCGATGCCCGAGGTAAGCGAGACAGACTTTGCGATCATCGTCTTCCGCGAGGACGAGCGCTGGGACGCTGACGTGCTGCCGGTGGCGGTGACCGGGGACCTGGCCGGCTTTATCCGCGTGCTCAGGCAACAGCACAGCATCGCCGGCACGATCGGGCTCGCCGGGATCGACGATTATTTCTTCGTGGCGGTCCGCGTGATCGGCAGCCAGGTGTCGGTGCTGCTGTCCGACATCGGGGCGGCCCTCGACTATCCGCTGGCCGAACAGGTGCTCGATTTCCTCGACATCCCCGTCCCCGACGAGGAGGACATCGACCAGGTGCTCCCGGTGGGGGACCTGTCGATCTTCGCGGACCTCGGCCTGGACGAGATGGATCTGGCCGCGATCTGCAGCCGGCTGGACCTGGACACCGACGAACCGCCGGACAGCGTCGAGGACGCGATGGAGGCCATCGCGGCACGGCTCGGGTTCGGGCCGGCGATGGAGCGCGCGCTCGATCTCGCCCTCGGCCCCTGAGCGCTTGCCGACCGGGTACGAGGCTTCGTTCGAGCCCGCGATGCGAGGCGCGCTCGCCGAGGCGGCGGCGGCCGCCGCCGCCGGGGACGTTCCTGTCGGCGCCGTGGTCCTTGACGCCGCGGGCGGCGTGGTCGCCCGCGGCCGCAACAGGCGGGAGGCCGACGGCGACCCGACGGCGCACGCCGAGATCGTCGCGATCCGGGCCGCGGCCCGGGCCGCCGGCGGCTGGCGGCTGGACGGCCTGACGCTCGTCGTGACGCTCGAGCCGTGCACCATGTGCGCTGGTGCCATCACCGCCGCCAGGCTGAGCCGGCTGGTGTTCGGGGCGCGGGATCCCCGGGCCGGCGCGGCCGGCTCGCTGTGGGATGTCGTGCGCGATCAGCGGCTCACCCCGGTCCCCGAAGTCATCGGCGGAGTGCTGGCTGACGAGTGCCTGAAGATAATCCGAACTTTTTTCTCGGAACGCAGGTAGGGCCCCTGGTCGTTGACGGGGTTGAAGGTCAGGTATGCTCACCGGCGGTGGAGTCGCCTAGTGGCCGAGGGCGCACGCCTCGAAAGCGTGTGAGGGGGCAACCCCTCCGTGGGTTCAAATCCCACCTCCACCGCCAGGAGTTGCGTCCGCACGGCACGCGGCTGACAGTGCCACGTGCCACGGCGAGGAGTGCTAGTGCTAGAACCGCAGGGAACGCTGTTCTTCCTGCTGCTGATGGTGGCTTTCGGCGGGCTGCTTGTGTGGCTGGTGCTCACCAGGCAGATCGTCTTCCGGGTCCTTGCCGCCTGCCTGGCCTTCATTCCCGCGATGGTGTTCGGGATAGCCGCGGTCAACAAGTACTACGACTACTACCAAACCTGGGGAGCGCTGTACAGCGACCTGTCGGGGCAGAGCGGGCAGTCGATTCCGCAGCTGTCCGCCGCCGGCCTGGGGAAGGACAACGGGGCTTCGGTAAGCAGCCAGATCAGCACCACCGACCCCGTGCTCGACGCGGAGACCGGCTACCTGTTCCGGACCGTGATCACCGGGCCGGTCAGCCACATCACGCGCGAGGTGTACATCTACCTGCCGCCGCAGTACTTCAGCAAGGCCTACGCGTCGTACAAGTTCCCCGTGATCGAGCTCCTGCACGGCTCGCCAGGCGAGCCGGAGACGTGGATCGACGTGATGAACGTGATCCCGATCTACCTGCAGCTGCTCGCGGCCCACCAGGCGCAGCCCGCGGTGCTCGTGATGCCGGACACCGAGGGCGGCCTGCAGTACTCGCTGCAGTGCCTCAACGCCCCGGGCGGGCTGCAGGACATGACGTTCGTCGCCAAGGAGGTCCCGGACTGGGTCGTCGCCAACCTCCGGGTGCAGAAGCCGGGCCTGATGTGGGGCGTCGCGGGGTACTCAGAAGGCGGGTTCTGTGCCGCGAACATCGCGCTGAACTATCCCGGCAACTACGGGTACGCGGGGGTGCTCAGCGGCTATTTCGCGCCCGATGAGAGCCAGGTCCCGCTCGGCAACAAGCCGGGCGGCAAGCCACACGACGTCTGGGTCTTCGCGCACCACCCGGCGCTGCTGCTGCGGAACACCCCGGACAAGTACATCCTCGACATCCCGATCGGGATCGAGGTGCCGCAATTCTGGCTGGCGGCGGGCGCCACCGACCGGCAGGACGTCGAGGCCGCCGACTACTTCCAGCAGGAGCTGCTGACCCGGGTCGCCCAGGTTCCGCTGCTGATCGTGCCGGGCGGCGGCCACCAGGCGATGGTCTGGCGGACGGCGCTGCGGCCGATGCTGACCTGGATGACGACGGGGCTCGCCTGGCAGGTCCAGCACTTCGAGCAGGTGGCGGCCGGGCAGCGGGCCGCCGCCGCGAAAGGCGCGACGCACGCGACCGCGAAACACCCGGCAAAACACCCCGCGAAGAAGCCAGCGAAGAAGGCAGCCAAGCCGGCTCCCCGCCGGACAGTGTTATCGGCCGCCTGTGACGCTGAGTAGGTTATGCTCACGCTGCGATATCAAATATTTACTTAGCGTGAGGGGGACCTCATGGCCGGTGGTCGCTGGACGCGAGTCCTGCTCCTGGCGGCCGCCGCCGCGGCCGGCGTGACCGCATGCTCGAGTCCGCCCCGCCACCCCTCCGGCGCCGAAGCGACGCAGTCGGCCCGCGCGGCCCTGGCCGCGCGGAC
>JASHPP010000777.1 GCA_030038035.1 Trebonia sp. | reverse complement strand
CAGCGGTCGCAGGTCCTGGCGTTCCGCGCCGCCCATCCGCTCGGGGACGCGGCGCGGGTATCGCAGGGGCTGGTGGTGATCCCCACCGACAGCGCGACCGCCGCGCAGCGGGCCAAGTACGAGGCCTACGTCGCCGCCCGCACGCCGCGCACCGCGAGCCCGGTCGGGCCCGCGCGGATGATGTTCGCCAGGGACCTGCTCGGCCCGTCCGGCCAGATCGCCGAGTCGCTGTACGCGCACGCCGCGTTCCGCGAGGTGGCGGAGGTGGCCTTCGCGCTGCCGTTCACGTTCGAGCACGCCGACTACGTGCAGATCCTCACCGACATGGCGGGCAAGCTCGGCCCTGCGCTCGGCTGGCAGCCCCGCCGGTAGCGAGCTCAGGCCGTCCGCACGTGGGGGTACCGTGGCGGCGTGCTGTAGGGGTGCGCGCCGCAGACCCAGCAGGCGGGCTCGTTGCTTGACTCGTCCCCCGGCAGCCAGGTGCCCAGCCAGGTTACCGGTTCGTGCGGGGTCTGCTCGGTGCCTTCGCAGGCAAGGGTGGTCGGCCACCGGCGCGGCTGGGTCATTGAAAATGAGCCTTTCGACATGGCGCAAAACAGGGCAAATCATGCGGGATTGTGTGCCAGGTTAGCCGCAACTTCCAGCTCAGAACAAATCACTAGTACCAAAAGCGATCACCGGTAACCGCGCGCTCGGTCAGGGCGCCAGCGGCCGCTCGGCCGGCCGGACCGGCGAGGGGAGCGTGGTGGAGCCCATCAGGTAGCGGTCGACGGCGGCCGCCGCGGCGCGGCCCTCGGCCACCGCCCACACGAGCAGGGACGGCCCGCGTCCGGCGTCGCCCGCCACGAAGACCCCGTCCGGGCCGGCGCCGAAGCCGGCGTCGCGGGCGAAATTCCCGTGCGCGTCAAGCCGCAGCCCGAGCTGCCCGGCCAGCCCGCTGTCGGGTTCGGGTCCGGTGAAGCCCAGCGCGAGCAGCACCAGGTCGGCCCGGACTACCCGCTCGGTGCCCGGCTGCGGCTCCCGCCGCCCCGGCCTGGTCCCGGCCAGCCGCAGGGCCCGGACACGGCCGCCTGAGTCTGCCTCGAAACCGAGCGTGCACGCGGAGAACACCCGCACGTCCCCGTCCGGCCCAGGGAGCGGGACAACCGGGGCGGCCGGCGCGGCCGGCCCAGGGACCGGGGCGACCGGGGCGACCAGGGCGACCGGGGGACACGAGCTGTCCCAGTCCTGGCCGCGCAGCCGGGCCAGCTCGCGGGCCTCCTGATGGGCGGATGAGACCCGGTAGACCTTCGGGTACACCGGCCACGGCTGGTCCGGGGCGCGCTCCGCGCCAGGGAGCGGGTTGATGTCCAGCTGGATGACCGAGGCGGCGCCCTGGCGCAGCGCCGTGCCCAGGCAGTCCGCGCCCGTGTCGCCGCCGCCGACGATCAGCACGTGCCGGCCTGCCGCGGTGACCGGCGAATGGCCGCGGAAATCCCCGGCGCAGGCCCGGTTGGCCGCCGGCAGGTAATCCATGGCCTGGTAGATCCCGGCCAGCTCGCGGCCGGGCACGGGGAGCTCGCGCGGCACGGTGGCCCCGACCGCGACGACCACGGCGTCACAGCGCTGCCTGAGGCGGCCGGCGTCCAGGCCGGCGCCCACCGCGACTCCGGCGCGGAACCTGGTGCCCTCCGCGCGCAGCTGCGCCAGCCGCCGGTCCAGCTGCCTTTTTTCCAGCCGGAACTCGGGAATCCCGTACCGCAGCAGCCCGCCAATGCGGTCGGCCCGCTCGTACACGGTGACCAGGTGGCCGGCCCGGGTCAGCTGCTGCGCGCACGCGAGGCCCGCCGGGCCCGAGCCGATCACCGCGACCGTCTTGCCCGTCAGGCGGCCCGGCGGCCGCGGCAGAACACGGCCGCGATCCCACGCCCGGTCCGCGATCGCCGCCTCGACGTTCTTGATCGTCACCGCGGGCTGGTTAATGGCCAGCACGCAGGCCGGCTCGCACGGCGCCGGGCAGAGCCGGCCGGTGAACTCGGGGAAGTTGTTGGTGGCATGCAGCCGGTCGCTGGCTTCGGCCCAGTCCCCCCGCCAGACCAGGTCGTTCCATTCCGGGATCAGGTTCCCTAGCGGGCAGCCGTGATGGCAGAACGGGATGCCGCAATCCATGCAGCGTCCCGCCTGTCCCCTGATGACCGGCAGCAGGCTGCGCCGGTCGTAGACCTCGTCCCAGTCCTGCACCCGCTCCCTGACGGGCCGGCGGGCGCAGTCGCGGCGCGGGGTCGTCAGGAAGCCCTTCGGGTCAGCCAAGCCGCGCTCCAGCGCCAGCGGGGATCTAGCCGGACGACACCGTCCCTTCCACCAGATTAACTTGGCCACCGCTAGGACTCATGCATCCCCCACGTCCCATGCATAACTGCGGGAGCACGATCCGGCATGGCAGACGGCCCGGATCGTTCGGGAGAATGAAAAGCCTTATTATCCCGAACGTCCAGCCCCAGGAGGTGAGCGCTTGCCGCGACTGCTCGTCGTCCACCACACCGCGTCGCCGGCCCTGCAGGCGATGCTTGCGGCGGTCATCGCGGGAGCCCGCGACCCGGAACTGGAGAACATCGACCTCGCGGTGACGCCTGCGCTCGCGGCGACCGTCCCCGTCGCGGTGACCGGGCCGGCCGGCAAGGACGTCGAGCGGCAGTGTTACGAACTCGGCGCCACCGTCGCCGCCAACCTCGGCTGACGGCCGACGGCGGCTCCGTACGCGAGGCGGCCGGGAAACCCTGACCGGTCGCCGTGACCGCTCCCTGCGGCGAGACACCGCACGGCGCCCCGCGCCGGCGTTGCCCGCCGCATCCCCCCCGGCGGTTCGGTCACGGCGACCGGGGCCATGACAGTGCCCGCACCGGTCCCCGCACTGGCCGGCCGGCACTGGCGCCAACGGCCGCATACCGCGGGCCGCGGTGCCGCTCCGCCGCGAAAAGCACCGTGGACGCAATAGCAGAAAACGTCCAGGTGCTTTATCGGGCAAGGTTAGACTGAATGGGCACTGCCGCGCATCATCCGGATTATGTATTCGGTTATGCAGATGCGGCCTGACCCGTCAGCGCCACTCTTCGTGGCCCCCGAATCCATGTGGCGAACATAGTGCCAGACCTGCCCCTGGAACCGAACAGCTTCGTCGGCCGCGAGCGCGAGATCGAGGAGCTCCGCAAGCTCGCGCACGCCACGCGCATGCTGACGCTCAGCGGGCCCGGGGGCATCGGCAAGACCCGCCTGGCGCTGCGCGCGCTCGCCGCGGTGGCCGCCGAGTTCCCCGACGGGGTCTGTTACGTCGAACTCGCCGACGTGAACGACCCGGATCTTGTCGCCGCGCGGGTGGCGTCCGCGGCGGGCGTGACGCAAGAGCAGGAACGCCCGCTGTCCGACACGCTCACCGACGCCTTGCGGTCGCGTCGGCTGCTGCTCGCGCTCGACAACTGCGAGCACGTTCTCGACGAGTGCGCCAGGATCTGCACGCGGCTGCTGGCAAGCGCGCCGGAGCTGCGGCTGCTCGCCACCAGCCGCGAACCGCTGCGCGTCGCGGGTGAGACGGTCTGGCAGGTGCCGCCGCTGGCCGTCGCCCCGGCTGGGGCGGAAGGTGCCCTCGCCCGCTCGGAGGCCACTCAGCTTTTCGCCGAACGAGCCGTGGCGGCTGCCCCGGGTTTCGCCCTGACGGCGGCGAACACGGGCGCGGTCGCGGAGTTGTGCCGCGCGCTCGACGGGATTCCGCTGGCGATCGAGCTGGCCGCGGCCCGGGTCCGCGCGCTGTCCGTCGAGCAGATCGGGGCCCGGGTGGCCGACAGGTTCGGGCTGCTGACCACGGGCGGCCGGACCGCGCCGCCGCGGCAGCGGACACTGCGCGCCACGATCGACTGGAGCCACGATCTGCTGACCGGGCGGGAGCAGGTGCTGCTGCGACGGCTGTCGGTCTTTGCCGGGTGGTCCCTGGAGATGGCCGAGCGGGTGTGCGCGGATGAGCGCGTGCCGGCCGCCGGCCTGCTTGACACGCTGGCCGCGCTGGTGGACAAGTCGCTGGTGGTGCGCGAGCCCGAGGTGCTCGGCCAGGCCAGGTACCGGCTGCTCGACACGATCCGCGAGTACGCGGCGGACAAGCTGGCGACGGCGGGCGAAACCGCCGCCGTCGAGCGCAGGCTCCGCGATTACGTGCTCGCGGTGGCCGAGCAGAACTTCGCGGTGGGGATGGCGCTCGTGCCCGGCCGGTGGGCCGAGCGCGTCGACGTGTTCCGCAGGTACGACGTGGACGCGAGCAACGTCTGGCAGGTGCTCGGCCAGTGCCTCGCGGACGGCGACCTCGCGACCGGCCTGCGCATCTGCACCGCGGTCCGGCCGTGCATGCTGGTGCGGGGCGAGTTCGCCCTCGGCTGCCGCTGGCTTGACGCGTTCCTCGCGGCGCCCGGAGCCCCTGACGTGGCGCCGGCGGTCCGGGGCGCGGCCCTGATCGGGCGGGCGCAGCTCACGCTGCCGGCCGACCCGGCGGGCGCCGAGACGCCGGCCCGCGCGGGCCTGGACCTGTGCCGCGCGGCCGGCGACGAATTCTGGACGGCCGCCGGACTCAACCTGCTCAGCGAGATCGCCGTGCACACCGGGCGGGCGGATGAGGCCGACGCGCTCAGCCGGGAGGCGATGGCGATCGCGCAGGCGGCGGGCGACCGGTGGAACGAGGGCTGGGCGCTCGGCATCCGGGCCGCCGTCGCCCGGCTGGGCGGGAGGATGCGCGAGGCCGCCGAACTCGCCAGCGCCTCGGTCAGCGTCATGCGCGGCATCGACCACTGGTGGGGCGTGGCGCGCGCGCAGCTCGGGCTCGGCGACCTCGCGCGGATACGGGGGGACCACGCCGACGCGCGCAGGCGGTACGCCGAGGCCCTGGTGTACCTGCGGGAGATCGACGCCAAGCCGGAGATCGCGCGCTGCCTGTCCGGCCTGGGCCGGGTGGCGCTCGAACTCGGCGCGACCACACTGGCCAGGGCGCACCTGACCGAGAGCCTGCGGCTCAGCAGGGCCATCGGGACCCGCATCGGGGTGGCGCGCGGCCTGGAGTCGTTCGCCGTGCTCGCCGTCCGCGAGGACGAGCCGGAGCGAGCGGTGCTGCTGGCCGCCGCGTCCGCGGCGCTGCGCGGGACGGCCGGCCTGCCGCCGCTGCCCGGCGCGCGAGCCGAACGCTACCTCGCCCCCGCCCGCCGCCTCGGCGACCACGCGGTGGCGCTGCTCTGGACGCGCGGCCTCGCCCTGTCGGCGGAGGAGGCCACCGCGCTGGCGCTCGGCCGGCCGGCCGGCGGGAGGGACGTCGTTGAGGCAGCCGCCACGGCGGCGCCGGCGTGGACCGCGACCGCCCCGCTGACACCACGGGAAATGGAGATCGCCGCGCTGGTCGCCGAGGGCCGCAGCAACAAGGCCATCGCCGGGGAACTGGTCATCAGCCCAGCGACAGTCGCCAGGCACGTCGCCAACATCATGGCCAAGCTGGGCTTCCGGTCCCGCGCCCAGATCGCCGCCTGGACCGCGGGCCGCGCGGTGGCGGTTACCGCGGCTACCGCGGCTACCGCTGGGCGCGGGCTTCCTCCACGGTGAGTTCGGCGGCCGGATCGGCCTCGAGCCGCTCGTCGGAGATCGGCTGGCCGCTCAGCACCGAACGGCCGTAGGTGCCAGCCTCGAGGCGGCCAAGCGCCCGGTCGATGGCGGCGAGCCGCTCTCGCAGGTCCTCGACGATCGCCTCGTC
>JASHPP010000112.1 GCA_030038035.1 Trebonia sp. | reverse complement strand
ACGGATCCTCCGCCACCCGCGTCGGTGCCGCCGTCGCCGCCAGCACAGCCGCGAGGACGACGGCAAGCACGCCCACCGGGTGACGGCGCGCCACCTCAAGAGCCTGCCGGCCGGGCATCGTCCGGCGCCCGGAGCCATCGGACATGCCATGACGATAAACCCGGCAGGCACAGCCTGGCGTCCGCCCGCAGCCGGATCCGGCCTCCGCCCCCAGGGGGAACCGGGCGGCGGACCAGAAATCGCCAGACGGCCTGACGACGAGCAGGGCACCCGATTCCTACCGTCGGAAACCAGACCGAAGGAGGAACCGATGACAACCGCACAAGCACCGTCCGTTCTGTACCCAACTCAACAGCGCAAGCAGACGCGGGGCATCCTGCTGGTGGCAGCCGCCGTGGCAGCCGCCGCGGCGCTGCTCGAACTGCTTTACCCGCCATCGAGCGCCAAGACGCTGACCACCGCTGCGGACTACACGTTCACCGCGATGCTGATCCCGTTCGTCCTGGCCACACTGGCAGCCATTACGAGGCTGCACCAGCTGCACAACCGCACCGACGGCCGGCTCGGGACCGTCGGCTTCTGGCTCGCCTGCGCGGGCTTCACCGGCTTCCTGCCATGCGCGATCGCGTCCCTGGTCACCGGCGAAAGCCAGGCACTCAGCCCGCTGTACATCCTGTCGATACTGGCCTCGCTGGCCGGCCTGGCGGCATTCGCGGTCGCCGTGTTCCGGGCACGGCTGCTGCCACGCTGGGCCGGGCCAGTGCTGCCGATCGCATGGCTGCTCGGCGGCCCCGTGACCGCCGGGCTCCGGGGCACGACGTTCATCCTGGCGATCACGTTCATCGCCATCGCCATAACCCTGCCAGCCGCTCCCGGGCCACAGGAGCAGCAATCTCGCTAGCGTGCCAGGGCGCGGCCCGGGAACTTACCGTGCCCCATAGGATCACCAGCCCGTCGGATGACGTCTGGACCGAGAGCACGGCCGCGTCTAGTACGGCGTTCCGGCGGAACGCGGCGCTGATCACGCCTCCTGCCTCGCGCGCATCCGGAGTCCGGGTCAAGGTGATGGCGTTCTCGACGTCGGCCACACCGGGCACCTGTGTCGTGCGGGACCCGGCCGCCTGGCGCTGGTCCTCATCGGTCCGGCGGTCCGCGGGAGGAATCCGCACCCGCAGTTCATTGACCACTCGAGTGACTCCGCGGACGCGTGCCGCGGCGCTGCCCGCCGCCTGCTTCAGCCGGAAGCTTACGTTGCCCCTGAGTCCGGAAGAAACCGGAAGGGAGAAGTCCTATGGATGACGTCGCTTACCGCACGGCACGGGTGGCTGGCCTGACGGTGTTCTGCCGGGAGGCCGGAGCAGCTGACGCACCGGCACTGGTGCTGCTACACGGTTTTCCGTCCGCGAGCCAGCAATTCCGCGAGCTGATCCCGCTGCTCGCAGACAGGTTTCACATCGGCGCCCCGGACCTGCCCGGCTTCGGCAAGTCGGACATGCCGCCGCGGAGCGACTTCATAGCCAGCGTCCCGGGCCCGGACCCGTCCACAGGTCCGCCGGCCGGGGCAGTCGGCCCGGCACGTTCGGGATGATGGTCTCCCCTGGCGCGGTAATGCCGTCCGTCTTGACGGTGTGCGGCCGGCTGGCGGTGGTCAGGCTGAGCTGACCAGGCGAGAGGGCTCCCCTCTCGCGCACCAACGCGAAGGGAAACGGTCGGATGACCACGAACTGGAACTGGCTGCAGGTCACGAGCAGCGACACGGACGGGGGGATGACGTCCGCACGGGTCTTCGCCGGGCAGAAGCTGGTGGTCGTCGGGGGCAGCAGCGGCATGGGGCGGCAGACCGCCGCCGATGTGGTGGCCGCTGGCGGCAGCGCGGTGATCATCGGTAAGGAGCCGGATAAGGTCGGCGCCACGGTCAAGGACCTGTCGGAGTCCGGCTCCGCTTACGGGATCACGGCGGACCTGACGGACCGGATGGCGGCGGAGGCGGCGTGCGGGCAGCTAGCGGCCGAGCACGCGGACGCGACCCTGCTGGTGAACGCGGCGGGGCTGTTCCTGCCCAAGCCCTTCCTCGACCATACCGGCGCGGATTACGACGCCTACCAGGAACTGAACCGGGCGATCTTCTTCCTGACCCAGACGGTGGCCCGCGGGATGGTCACCCAGGGGCGCGGCGGGTCGATCGTGAACATCGGCAGCATGTGGGCGCACCAGGCGGTGGGGGCGACCCCGTCGTCGGCCTACTCGCTGGCCAAGGGCGGGCTGCATGCCCTGACCCGCAACCTCGCGCTCGAGCTGGCGCCGCACAAGATCCGGGTCAACACGATCGCCCCGGCCGTCGTCGCCACCCCGATCTACGAGAAGTTCGTGCCCAAAGACCAGCTCGAGGCGACGCTGCACAGCTTCGACGCCTTCCACCCGCTGGGCCGGACCGGCACCGTCCGCGACGTGGCCAACACGATCACGTTCCTGTTGTCGCCGGCCACCAGCTGGGTGACCGGGGCCATCTGGAATGTCGACGGCGGCGTCATGGCCGGACGCAATTGACGCCGCAGGCCTCCCCGCCACCGGCCTCGTCCGCAGTGCCCGCGAGGACACCACGGCACCGGTCAGCAGCATCCGGAGATCCGCTGGCCAGGGGCAGTCAGCCGCGCTCGTTCGGAAAATCATCATTATCCCGAACGGGGGCGGCTGACTCCGGCCCGCCCCACGACTCCCGTAAGGACCAAGCGGGGACGGCAGGGACGGGCGAGAAGCGAAGCAAGGAGAAGTGAGGAAATCGTTGCCTGGGATCAAGGTGAAGCGTGCCGACGTGGTGCGGGCGTTGCAGGAGTACGACAAGCTCGGGCCGCAGGCCTTCTTCGCCGAGCATGGGTTCGGCTACACGACAACGTACGACCTGGTGTGGGATCAGCGCCGCTATCCGCCCAAGGCGATCTTGGGCACGGCCTATGAGTTCGCTACCGGCCACCGCCTGGAGCCGCTTCGTATCGGCGCAATCACCCCGGCAAGGTGACGCCTGCTGACCTAGGCAGATCCGAGGCTACATGAGGAAGACAGCGCCGGGGCCTGCGGACGGCACCCGCCTGCAGGGCCGCGTCGGGTCGTCCGGCGGTGATCACCGCCGACCGTTCCCATCGACCGGAAGGTACTCATGTCTCTCGAGACGCTGCTGGACAGGAACAAGGCGTTCGCCGCCACTGATGGCGTGGCCAGGAACCCGAAGATCCCGTTCATCCCCAATCAGCTGGCGTACATCATCACCTGCATCGACCCTCGCACCGAGCCAGCCGCCTTCCTCGGCGTCGACCTCGGCGACGCGATCGTGCATCGCGTGGTCGGCGGCCGGGTCACTCCCGCGGTGCTGCGCGACGTCGCGTACATCAGCTACCTGCTCGACACCAAGGCCCCTGACGGGCCCTGGTTCGAGCTGGCAGTTATCCACCACACCGACTGCGGCTCCACGTTCCTGGCCGACCCGGTGCT
>JASHPP010000776.1 GCA_030038035.1 Trebonia sp. | reverse complement strand
GTGCCGAACAGCAAGCCCTCCCCGCCCGCTACCCAGCCGCAGCCAACGCCGGCGCCGACCTCAGCATCACCGAGCACCACCAGCCACGGCACGCCTTCGCCGTCCGCTGCCGCCCCCTCCTGCCCGTGTGCTGCCCAGACCTCCCGCCCCGCCGCGAGGGGCTCGATCCTGACGATCGCCGCGTCGCGCGCGCAACTGCCGGCCAACGGGTTCGACCTCTTCTCAGGAAAGCTGACCGACCTCGGCCACCCCGAGGCAGGTGTCAGGCTGCGGCTGCTCGAGCAGGTCGCGGGCGCCGCGGGCTGGCAGCAGGCCGGCAGCGGGATGACCGGCGGACACGGCGGGATCAGGGTCCGCGTGCCGCACCTGACCCAGAACGCGACCTTCCGGCTTGCCGGTCCCGACGGCGTGGCTAGCCCCGCGATCACCGTCACGGTGATCCCGCGCGTGCTGCTGTGGCGGGGGTCCGCACCGCGGGGCACCGACCGGCTGCTGGCAGAAGCGCGGTTCGGCGACGCGGGTGACGCGGTTGTGCTGCAGGAACTGTCCGGCGGCACGTGGGAGGCCGTGGCGAGCGGGACGCTCAACCCCGCCCACCGGGCTTCCTTCGACCTGCCCGCCGCCAAGGCCGCCGGACAGTACTACCGGGTGCTCCTGCGGGCGACCGGCGTGCACGGCGCCTCGGTCAGCGCGCCGGTCCGGGAGCCGCGCGTCCGGGCCGCGATTGGCGCCAGTGCGATCGTGCCCCAGCCCACGGTTCCCGCGCCCGTCCTGCCAGATCCCGGCAAGCGCGGCGGCGGCACGGGACACCGGGTGACCGCTGGCCCCGTCGCCCCGAGTCCCATGGCCGAGACCGTCTGAGTCGGGGCCGGCGCGGCGCGGCCTACGGGTGATCAGGCGGCCTGCGGGCGATGACGAGCCCCCACGGCACGACGACAAGCAGGAACCACGGGATCCAGGCGGCGCCGCCGGAGATCAGGCCGAGTCCCAGCCACGCGACGAAAAGCAGCGAGCTGATCGCCGACCAGGCGGCCCAGGTGACCACCCGCTGCCTGCTCACGCCGCTTTCGCCGCGCCGGTCCACTGCGGTGCGGCGCCGCAGCGCGCCAGGCGGAGCAGGCCGGATGCCCGCGGCGGGCAGCCGGTACAGGTCGATGCCTGGCAGGTCGGCGAGGAGCGCGTCCAGCTCGCCGATGGTCTTCGCCGTGAATGCCCGGTCAAGGCGGTCGTTGAACTCCTCGGGGGTCAGCCTGCCGTCGGCGTGGTGTTCACGCAGTAGCGACACCGCGCGTTCCCGGTCCGCGTCCGAGGCACGGATCCGGGGGTCACCGGGCATCTTTGCCCGCCCCGAGGGTTGCGGGAGCAAGCAGGGTCAGCACCCACGGGCCGTCCGGGGTGATCGCCACCGTGTGCTCGAAGTGCGCTGCCCGGGAACCGTCCGCGGTGACCACGGTCCAGCCGTCCGCGAGCTCAGCGGTGCGCGATTCGCCGCGAGTGATCATCGGCTCGATCGCCAGCGCCATTCCGGCGCGCAGGAGCGGACCTCGGCCGGCCGGACCATGGTTGGGGACCGCGGGCTCCATGTGCATCGCGGTGCCGATCCCGTGACCGGTGTACTCGCGGATCAGGCCGTAGTCCCCGGACGCGCGCACCGACTCCTGGACCGCGTGGGAGATGTCGCCGAGCCGGCCGCCAGGCTCGGCCTCGGCGATCCCCCGCCACAGCGCGGTTTCGCAGGCATCCAGCAACTGCTGGTCAGCCGGGTCGATCTCGCCCACCCCGACAGAGACAGCCGCGTCACCGTGCCAGCCGTCCACGATCGCGCCGCAGTCGATCGAGATGACATCCCCAGGGTGGAGGCGCCGCTTCTCGCTGGGGATGCCGTGCACGATCTCTTCATTGACCGATGTGCAAATCGTGGCCGGGTAGCCCAGGTAGCCCAGGAACGAGGGGACGGCGCCGGCCAAACGGATCTCGCGTTCCGCGATGGCGTCGAGGTCGGCGGTGCTGATGCCGGGGCGGACCGCCTCGGTGAGCACCCGCAGCGTGCGCGCGACCACCAGGCCGGCCTCGCGCATGCGGGCAAGCTGCTCGGGGGTCTTGATCTCGATCACCCGATCGCGCCGCAACCGCATGGCACCACACCTCCCCACACAACGCTACCTGCGCGGGCAGGCCTTGCGCGCAAGGGAGGGCGGGGCACCGTGCTTGCGGCAGGCCGCGCCTAGCGCAGGTACGGGCCGAGCGCCGCCAGCGCGCGGCTGGTGACCTCTTCCACGGGGCCAGTGGCGTCGATGCCGACCAGGATGCCCTCGTCCGCGTAGAAGGCGATGAGCGGCGCCGTCTGGGTGTTGTATACCTCAAGCCGGTGCCGGATCACCTCTTCCTTGTCATCGTCGCGCTGGAAGAGCTCGCCGCCGCAGTCGTCGCAGGTGCCTGGCTGCGCGGGCGGATCGTATAGCACGTGCCAGACCCGCTCGCAGCGGCGGCACGTCCGGCGGCCGGACAGGCGGCGCACCACTTCGTCCTCGTCGACAACCAGTTCGAGGACGACCGTGAGCCTTGAGTCGAACTCGGCCAGCATCTTCTTCAGCGTCTCGGCCTGCGGGACGTTGCGCGGGAAGCCGTCGAGCAGGAAGCCGGCCTGCGCGTCGTCCTCTGCCAGCCGGTCACGCACCATGGCGACCGTCACCTCGTCGGGGACCAGGTCGCCGCGTTCCATGTACTCCCTGGCCTTCGCGCCGAGCTCGGTGTTATGCGTGACGTTGTAACGGAAGATGTCACCTGTCGAGATGCGCGGGATCGCCAGATGGGATGCGATGAAGTGGGCCTGGGTCCCTTTGCCCGCTCCGGGTGGCCCGACAAGGACGATGCGCACTATCGCAAGAAACCCTCGTAGTTTCGCTGCTGCAGCTGGCTCTCGATCTGCTTGACCGTGTCCAGGCCAACGCCGACCATGATGAGCAGGCTCACGCCGCTGAACGGGAACTGGTTCCCGACGCCGATCTCGGCGAGGGCGACCAGCGGGAACAGGGCGACCACGCCGAGATAGAACGATCCCGGCGTGGTGAGCCGGGTGAGCACGTAGCCGAGGTACTCCGCGGTAGGCCTCCCCGGCCTGATGCCCGGGATGAAGCCGCCGTACTTTTTCATGTTGTCGGCGACTTCGGTCGGGTTGAACGTAATCGACACGTAGAAGAAGGTGAACGCGATGATCAGGACGAAAAACGCGATCATGTAGAGCCACATGGTGGACAGGCTGTTGGTGCTGCCGATCTCCAGGTAGCGCTGCACGAACGAGACCCAGCTCTGCGGGTGGCTGCTGTTCCCGAACAGCGAGACCGCGAGCTGCGGTATGTAGAGCAGGCTGGAGGCGAAGATGACCGGGATGACGCCGGCCTGGTTGACCTTCATCGGGATATAGGTGGAGGTGCCGCCGTACATGCGGCGGCCGACCATTCGCTTGGCGTACTGCACGGGGATGCGCCGCTGCGCCTGCTCCATGAACACCACGAACGCGAAGATCACGATGACCACGATGACCGAGAGCAGCTCGACGAACATTCCCCGGGTCTGGTAGATGCTCAGCAGCTCGCCGGGGATCACGGCGATGACCTGTGTGAAGATCAGCACCGACATGCCGTTGCCAACCCCGCGGTCGGTGATCAGCTCACCCATCCACATGATCACCGCGGTGCCGGCCACCATCGTGATCACCATGGTGGCGATGCGGAAGACCGACGAGTCGGGGATGATCGGGTAGGTTGTCATCGAGCAGCCCGGGGTCAGCTCGCCGCTGCGGGCGAGCTCGATGTACCCGGTGGACTGCAGGATCGCCAGGCCGATCGTCAGGTACCTGGTGTACTGGGTGATCTTGGCCGTGCCGGCCTGTCCCTCGTTCTTCAGCGTCTCAAGCCGCGGGATCACGACCGTGAGCAGCTGCAAGATGATGCTCGCGGTGATGTAGGGCATGATGCCGAGCGCGAACACCGACATGTACTTGAGCGCGTTCCCGCTGAGCAGGTCGACGATCTGGTAGACGCTCGCGATGCTGCTCTGCGACGCGATGCCCATGCAGGTGCTGACGTTCTTCTCGTTGATGCCCGGTGTGGGGAGCGTCGACCCGAACCGGAACAAGGCGAGGATGCCCAGCGTAAACAGCAGCTTTTTGCGCAGGTCGGGCGTCCGAAATGCCCGGATGAACGCGGTCAGCATGCGTGATCCCTTTTCATCGGTGAAACCTGCGTTTCAGCGGCTTCCGTATCCTACCCGCAGGCCTGCCCGGCGAGCTAGCTCGCTCGCGTCACGGGCGGCACGAGCGAGCTAGCTCAGGCTAACCGAGCAGCGTGACTGTTCCGCCCGCCGCCTCGATCTTCTGCCTGGCCGACGCGGAGACGGCGTGCGCGCTGACCCGCAGCGCCACGGCCAGCTCGCCGTTGCCAAGCACCTTGACCAGTTCGCCGCGGCGCACAGCGCCGTTGGCGGCCAGGCCGTCCGGCGTCACGTCGCCGCCCGCGGGGTAGAGCTCCGCGAGGCGCCCTGTGTTCACCACCTGGTAGGTGGTCTTGAACGGCGCGTTCGAGAAGCCCTTCAGCTTCGGCAGCCGACGGTGCAGCGGCATCTGGCCGCCCTCGAAACCGATCGGCACCTGGTAGCGAGCCTTGGAGCCCTTGGTGCCGCGGCCCGCGGTCTTGCCCTTGGATCCCTCGCCCCGGCCGACTCGCTTCTTCGCTTTGTGGGAGCCCGGAGCCGGCCGCAGATCGTGCAGCTTCAGCATTGGTTAGTCCACTTCCTCTACCCGCACCAGGTGGCGGACAACGTGGATCATGCCACGGAATTCCGGGCGATCCGGCTTGATCACCGTCTGGCCGATGCGGCGCAGGCCCAGCGACCGCAGCGAGTTCCGCTGCGCGCTGTTCCCGCCGATCTTCGACTTGACCTGCGTCACCTTGAGCTGTGTCATGACGTGCCCCTTGTTACGTGCCGGCCGTTGCCGCGGCACGCGCCTGCAGCATCGCCCTCGGCGCCACGTCCTCGATCGGCAGGCCGCGCTTGGCTGCGATCTCCTCGGGGCGGCTCAGCGACTTCAGCGCGGCCACGGTGGCGTGCACCACGTTGATCGGGTTGGACGAGCCGAGTGAGCGGGACAGCACGTCGCTGATCCCCGCGCACTCAAGGACAGCCCGCACCGGTCCGCCGGCGATGACACCGGTACCGGGGCTGGCCGGCTTGAGCAGCACCACGCCCGCCGCCGCCTCGCCCTGCACGGTGTGCGGGATCGTGCCGGCGATGCGCGGAACCCGGAAGAAGTGCTTCTTGGCCTCTTCGACGCCCTTGGCGATCGCCGCGGGCACCTCCTTCGCCTTGCCGTAGCCGACACCGACCATGCCGTTGCCGTCGCCCACCACGACGAGCGCGGTAAAGCTGAACCTGCGGCCACCCTTGACCACCTTGGCCACGCGGTTGATCGTAACCACGCGCTCGAGGTAGACCGCCTGCTTCTCGGCCGTGCCGCCGCGCCGGTCTTCGCGGCGCTCACGCCGCTCGCCGCCGCCACCGCCGCGCCGCGGAGCTGCTGGCATTAGCTGTTCCTCCTCATAATCTTGACCGGCATCACAGTGCCAGCCCCGCTTCCCGCGCGCCGTCGGCGAGGGCCGCCACGCGCCCGTGGTACTGGTATCCGCCGCGGTCGAACACCACGGCGGTGATGCCGGCGCTCTTGGCACGCTCGGCGATAAGCGCCCCGACCAGCCTGGCCTTGGCGGTCTTGTCTCCCGTCACCGACCTGATGCCCGCGTCCAGGGTGGACGCGGACGCCAGGGTGTGGCCGACGGTATCGTCGACGATCTGCGCGAACATGTGCCGCGCGGACCGGTTCACGACCAGCCGCGGCCGGGCGGCGCTGCCGGCGACCTTCTTCCGCACCCGCAGGTGGCGCCGGACTCGGGCGCGAGTCTTGGCGGTCGTGCGCGGTCCCACCAGCCCGGTGGCGTACTCGCGCGACGACCTTTTGGCCTTGGTCCTAGACATGACTACTTACCAGCCTTCCCGACCTTGCGGCGGATCACTTCGCCCTGGTAGCGCACGCCCTTGGCCTTGTAAGGGTCGGGCTTGCGCAGCTTGCGGATCCGCGCCGCGGTCTCACCCACCAGCTGCTTGTCGATGCCCTCGACCACGAACCTGGTCGGCGTCTCGACGCGGAAGGTGACTCCATCCGGGGGGGTGACAAGCACCGGGTGGCTGAACCCCAGCGAGAACTCGAGGTCCTCACCCTTGGCCTGCACACGGTAGCCAACACCGACGATCTCCAGGGTCTTGCTGAAACCCTGGGTGACGCCGGTCACCATGTTCGCGATCAGCGTGCGGGACAGGCCGTGCAGCGCGCGGACCTTGCCCTCGTCGCTTGGCCGGGTAACGCGGATGACGCTGTCTTCCTGCACCACGGCGATCGGCTCGGCGACCTTGAGCGCCAGGGTGCCCTTGGGCCCCGTGACGGTGACCGCCTGGCCGTCGATGGCCACGTCCACGCCGCTGGGGATGGGCACGGGGAGACGTCCGATACGTGACATTCCTGCTGCCCTCCCTTACCAGACGTAGGCGAGTACTTCCCCGCCCACACCGTTCTTCTTGGCCTGCTTGTCGGTCATCAGCCCGCCGGACGTCGAGATGATCGCGACGCCGAGCCCGCCGAGCACCCGTGGCAGGTTGTCCTTCTTTGCGTACACCCGCAGACCGGGCTTGGAGACCCGCTTGATCCCGGCGATCGAGCGCTCCCTGGCGTTGCCGTACTTGAGCGTGATCACGAGGCTCTTGCCGACTTCGGCCTCCTCCACGCGCCACGCCGCGATGTAGCCCTCCTGCTTGAGGATCTCGGCGATGTGCGACTTGATCGTGGAGTAGGGCATGCGCACGGTGTCGTGATACGCCGAGTTCGCGTTGCGCAGACGGGTCAGCATGTCCGCGATTGGGTCGGTCATTGACATGGCCTGATGGCCTTCCTCGCCGTGGTTTCCCGACCGCCGTGGGCAGGACCTGCGGCGTTCGTTGTTACCAGCTGGACTTGGTGATGCCGGGCAGTTCGCCCCGGTGCGCCAACGTGCGGAAGCAGATGCGGCACAGGCCGAACTTCCGGTACACGGCACGTGGCCGGCCGCAGCGGGTGCACCGCGTGTAGGCGCGGACGGCGAACTTCGGCTTGCGGTTAGCCTTGGCGATCAGCGACTTCTTCGCCACCGGTCAGCCCTCCTTGAACGGGAAGCCAAGTCGCCGCAGCAGCGAGCGGCCCTCGGCGTCGTTGGTTGCCGTGGTGACGATCGTGATGTCCATGCCCCGCTGCCGGTCAACCTTGTCCGGGTTGATCTCGTGGAACACCACCTGCTCGGTCAACCCGAACGTGTAGTTCCCTCGCCCGTCGAACTGCTTGTCTGACAGGCCGCGGAAGTCGCGGATGCGCGGCAGCGCGATCGACAAGAGCCGGTCGAGGAACTCCCACATCCGGTCGCCGCGCAGCGTGACGTGCACGCCGATCGGCATGCCCTCGCGCAGCTTGAACTGGGCGATGGACCTCTTTGCCCGCGCCACGGCTGGTTTCTGCCCGCTGATGGCGGTGAGGTCCCTGACCGCACCGTCGATCAGCTTCGCGTCCCGCGCCGCCTCGCCGACGCCCATGTTCACGACGATCTTGGTCAGCCGGGGAATCTGCATCACGTTGCCGTACCCGAACTCATCCTTCAGGGCAGGGGCGATCTCGATCAGGTACTTCTCCCTGAGCCGCGGCCGTGCCGGCGCCTCGGTCGCCATCAGACTTCCTTCCCGCTCGGGCGGAGGACGCGAACCTTCTTGCCGTCCTCGTTGACCTGGTAACCCACCCGCGCCGGACGCCTGGTCTCCGGGTCGACCAGCTGCACGTTGCTTACATGGACGGATGCCTCCTGGGTGGTGATGCCGCCCTCCTTGATGCCGGTACCGGTCACGGCGCGGTTGGTCACCTTCTTGTTCTTCTTGACCATGTTCACGCCCTGCACCAAGACACGCTGCTTGTCCGGATACACCGCGATGACGGTCCCGCTAGCACCCTTGTCCTTGCCGGCCACGACCACGACGTGGTCGCCCTTCTTGATTCTCATCACAGCACCTCCGGCGCCAGCGAGATGATCCGCATGAACCGCTTCTCCCGCAGCTCCCGGCCGACCGGGCCGAAGATGCGGGTGCCACGCGGATCCCCGCCGTCCCTGATCAGGACGGCGGCGTTCTCATCGAAGCGGATGTAGGAACCGTCCGCGCGGCGTCGCTCCTTGCGGGTCCGCACGACGACCGCCTTGACGACGTCGCCCTTCTTGACGCCAGCCCCGGGCAGCGCGTCCTTCACGGTCGCCACGATGACGTCACCGATGCCCGCGTATCGCCGGCCGCTGCCGCCGAGCACGCGGATACACAAGATTTCCTTCGCGCCCGTGTTGTCGGCGACCTTCAGCCGCGACTCCTGCTGGATCACGTCAACTCCTCTGGCCTTAAATCCTTGCCCCGGCCCTTACTTACTTCGCCTTCTCCAGGATCTCGGCCACACGCCACCGCTTGGTGGCCGACAGCGGCCGGGTCTCCATCAGCAGCACACGATCGCCGACGCCACAGGCGTTCTTCTCGTCGTGTGCCTTGTACTTCTTCGTACGGCGCATGACCTTGCCGTACTTGGGGTGCTTCACGCGGTCTTCCACGACGACGACGACGGTCTTGTCCATCTTGTCGCTGACCACGTATCCCTCACGGGTCTTGCGGTAGCCGCGCGCGTGCACCTCGGTGCCTGCGGCGGCTGCCGCCTCGGCCGGTGTCGGTGTCGTGCTCACTGCTCAGCGCCTCCCTCGACGTCCGCTGGTACGTCCTCCTCGACGTCGGTGATGATGCCGAGCTCGCGTTCCCGCATCACCGTGTAGATGCGGGCGATCTCCTTGCGCACGGCGTGCAGCCGGCCGTGGCTCTCCAGCTGGCCGGTGGCGCCCTGGAACCGCAGGTTGAACAGCTCCTGCTTGGCTTCGGCCAGCTTGCTGCTCAGCTCCTCCAGGGAGGAAGAGCGCAGCTGCGCGGCGGTCAAGCCCTTAGCCATCAGGCTTCACCCACCTCTCGCTTCACGATCTTGCACTTCATGGGAAGCTTGTGGATCGCGCGGCGCAGCGCCTCGCGGGCCACCGGCTCCGCCACTCCCGACAGTTCGAACATAACCCGGCCCGGCTTCACGTTGGCGATCCACCATTCCGGCGAGCCCTTGCCTGAGCCCATCCGCGTCTCGGCAGGCTTCTTGGTCAGCGGGCGGTCCGGGTAGATGTTGATCCACACCTTGCCGCCACGGCGGATGTGCCTGGTCATCGCGATACGCGCCGCCTCGATCTGGCGGTTGGTGACGTAGGCGTGCTCAAGAGCCTGGATCCCGTACTCGCCGAACGCGACCCTGGTTCCGCCGGTGGCCATGCCGGTCCGGTGCGGACGGTGCTGCTTGCGGTGCGCGACCTTGCGCGGAATCAGCATCGATCAGCCCTCCCCTGTGGTCGCGGGCTGCGGCTCCGCCGTCGGTGCGGCGGACCGCTCGGGGCGCTCGGGCCGCTCGGGGCGACCGTCGGGACGGTCGGTGCGGCGGCGGCGCTGCGTCTGCTGCGGCCGGCCGGCGCGCTGCTGAGCGGCACGCAGCGCGGCCTGCGCCGCCTCGCGGCCGGCCCGGGTCGGGGCCGCGTCGCCGCGGTAGATCCACACCTTCACGCCGATCCGGCCGAACGTCGTCCGCGCCTCGTAGAAGCCGTAGTCGATGTCCGCGCGCAGCGTGTGCAGCGGCACCCGGCCCTCCCGGTAGAACTCCGAGCGCGACATCTCCGCGCCGCCGAGACGGCCAGAGCACTGCACCCGGATCCCCTTGGCGCCGCCCTTGATCGCGCTCTGCATCGCCTTGCGCATCGCGCGGCGGAAGGAGACACGGCTGGATAGCTGCTCGGCGACGCCCTGCGCCACCAGCTGGGCGTCAACCTCGGGGTTCTTCACCTCAAGGATGTTCAGCTGGATCTGCTTGCTGGTCAGCTTCTCCAGGTCGCCGCGGATCCGGTCGGCCTCGGCGCCGCGCCGCCCGATCACGATGCCAGGGCGTGCCGTGTGGATGTCCACGCGCACCCGGTCCGTGGTCCGTTCGATCTCCACCTTGGAGATGCCTGCCCGCTCCATGCCGCGCTGCAGCATGCGCCGGATGGCCACGTCCTCGGCGACGTAGTCCTTGTACTTCTTCTCCGCGTACCAGCGGCTCTTGAAGTCGGTGGTGATGCCCAGGCGGAACCCGTGCGGGTTCACTTTCTGTCCCACTAGCGGTTCCCTCCCTCGCTGTCGTCGGAGACCACGACCGTGATATGGCTCGTTCGCTTGTTGATCCGGTACCCGCGACCCTGCGCGCGGGGCCGGAAGCGCTTGAGCGTCGGACCCTCGTCGACCCACGCCCGGCGCACCCAGAGCATGCCCCGGTCGCGCCCGCCGATCTGGTCGGCGTTAGCGATCGCGCTGGCAAGCACCTTGCCGACCGGCTCGCTGGCAGCCTGCGGCGAGAACTGCAGAACCGCCTGTGCCTGCTCGGCGGGCAGCCCGCGGATCAGGTCCACCACACGGCGGGCCTTCCGTGGCGTGACGCGCACGTAGCGCGCCTTAGCCCTGGCTTCCATGGTGTTCCCTTTCAGGCTTATCGCCGGCTGCGCCGGTCTTCCTTGACATGGCTGCGGAAGGTCCGCGTGGGAGCGAACTCGCCGAGCTTGTGGCCCACCATCGACTCGGTGATGAACACCGGGATGTGCTTGCGGCCGTCGTGTACGGCGATGGTGTGACCCAGCATCGCCGGCACGATCATGGACCGCCGGGACCACGTCTTGATGACGGTCTTGGTGCCCCTCTCGTTCTGCACGTCCACCTTCTTCATCAGGTGGTCGTCGACGAAGGGCCCCTTCTTAAGGCTACGAGGCATCGGCGCTTGCTCCTACCGCTTGTTCTTGCCGCGGCTACGGCGGCGGCTGATCAGCCGGTCACTGGGCTTGTGCTCGCGGCGGGTACGGCCTTCCGGCTTACCCCACGGGCTGACCGGGTGGCGACCGCCAGAGCTCTTGCCCTCGCCACCGCCATGCGGGTGGTCGATCGGGTTCATGGCGACGCCCCGCACGGACGGGCGCTTGCCCTTCCAGCGGTTGCGGCCCGCCTTGCCGAGCTTGATGTTGCCCTGCTCGGAGTTGCCGACCTCGCCGACAGTCGCGCGG
>JASHPP010000775.1 GCA_030038035.1 Trebonia sp. | reverse complement strand
CCGGAACCGCCATGGAAGACCAGGTCGAACGGCTTGTCCTTGCCGTACTTGGCGCCGACGGCGTCCTGGATCTCCTTGAGCACCCCCGGCCGCAGCTTGACGTGGCCGGGCTTGTAGACGCCGTGCACGTTGCCGAAGGTCGCGGCGAGGATGTAGCGGCCGCGCTCGCCGAGCCCGAGCGCCTCCGCCGTCGCCAGCGCGTCCTCCGGCGTGCTGTAGAGCTTCTCGTTGATCGCGCCGACGATGCCGTCCTCCTCGCCGCCGACGACCCCGATCTCGAGCTCCATGACGATCCGCGCCTTGGCGCACCTGTCGAGCAGGTCCCTGGCGATGTCGAGGTTCTCGGCCAGCGGCACGGCCGAGCCGTCCCACATGTGCGACTGGAACAGCGGCTCCTTGCCGTGGGCGACCCGCTCCGCCGACAGCTCGATCAGCGGGCGCATGTAGCCGTCGAGCTTGTCCCTCGGGCAGTGGTCGGTGTGCAGCGCCACGTGCACCGGGTACTTGGCGGCGACCACGCCGGCGAACTCGGCCAGCGCCACCGCGCCGGTCACCATGTCCTTGACACTGGCACCGGACAGGTACTCGGCGCCGCCGGTCGAGATCTGGACGATCCCGTCGCTTTCGGCGTCGGCGAAGCCGCGCAGTGCGGCGTTCAGCGTCTGGGACGACGTCACGTTGATGGCCGGGTAGGCAAAGCCCTGCTGCTTGGCCCGGTCCAGCATGTGCGCGTAGATCTCTGGGGTCGCGATGGGCACGGTCGTACTCCCTGTATCCGTCCTCTATCCAGGTCTCAGCAAAACTCTAATCTCCGGGCCGGCGACCCGACAGACCGGCTGAGCGCGAACACGGTTCAGCGCGAACACAGAGTGAAGATGTCTGTGCCGGCCCCGGTCATGCTGTACAAAGGAAAGCCTATGGAGGGCTACCTGACGTCGGCGGGTTACACGGCGCTGATCCTGTTCGGCTTTCTTGAGGCCGCGTGCATCCCGATTTCATCGGAGATCACGTTCGGCTTCGCTGGCGTGCTCGCCTACCAAGGGCACCTCAACCTGATCCTGGTGATCATCATCGGAACGCTGGCCGAGCTCGCCGGCTCCTACGCCTCGTACGGGGTCGGACGGGTCGGCGGTCACCCGCTGGTGCACCGCCTGGGCAGGTACGTGCTGGTGACTGAGGCGGACGTGGCCAGGGCCGAGCGGTTCCTCACCGGCCGCGGCGCATGGGCCGTGCCGGTCGCGCGCATGATCCCGTTCATCCGGGCGTTCACCTCGATCGTGGCAGGCCTGGTGGACATCCCGGCGCTGCGGTTCGGCGCGCTCAGCCTGATCGGCACGTTGGTCTACGCGGTTGTGATGTCGAGCATCGGCTACGGCCTCGGCAGTGCCTGGAACAGCGTGAGCCACGGCCTCGCGATCGCCGGCTACCTGATCTTCGCCATCGTCGTCATCGCCATCGCCGCCCTCGTGCTGTACCGGCTGCGCGAGTTCAGGCGGGAGTCGGCCGCGCAAGCCGCCGCCCGCACCGAATCCCCGGAGACCCTGGGCCGCTAGCCGCCGCCCTGGGATCGGCCGTCCCCGCTGGCGGATAAGCCGGACAACCTCGGACGGCTGCACGCAATCCGGGAGCTCGCACCGGGCGTCATACTGACGGGCATCGTGCATGCCGTGCCTACTGCGCTTCGGCTGCGAGGGGGATTCGTGATCAGTCGGTTGTCGGTTGCGGTGAAGGCTGCAAACGGATGGCGAGCGGGCCGTTGTCCCTGGCGGCCTTCTTTCAGGCTCGCGGTCGGCGCGCTGATCGCCTTGCTTGCTGGCTTCTGTCCTGTCCTTGCGGCCGGCTCCGCTGCCGCTGCCGCCACGAAGGTGGCGGTGTCGCCCGCTGCCGCTGCCGCCACGAAGGTGACGAAGCCCGCGATTTCCTCGGTTTCTCCGGCCGAGGCGGCGCCAGGCTGGCAGGTGACGGTCCATGGCCGCGACTTCACGGGCGTGACGTCGGTGACGTTTGGCGGCGTGGCGGCGAAGTTCACCGCCGTCAGCTCGACGAAGATCGAAGCGACGGTCCCCGGCCGGGCGACCGCAGGCCCCCTTTCCGTCAAGAACAAGGCCGGGCAGGCGAGGGTGGCGTTCACGGTCACGCCCGTGGATTCGCTGGTGCCAGGACAGGCCATGACGGCAGGGGATTCCCTGACGTCGTCGGACGGGCACTACACAGTGGTCATGCAGGACGACGGGAACCTCGTCGAGTACGTGACGGGATTTGACCACCCCTTGTGGGCCACCAACACCGCGGGGCATCCCGGCGCCTACGTGGTCATGCAGGACGACGGGAACCTCGTCGTCTATGACGGCGGCACGCCGCTGTGGGCCAGCAACACCGGCGGCGACGACGGTGCCGCGTTCTACGTCCAGACCGACGCCAACCTGGTCGTCTACCAGGGTTCCAAGCCGGTCTGGGCATCCGGCAGCTACGACGACACCCTGCAGCCAGGCGAGTACCTCAAGCGGGGCTGGTTCCTGGAGTCCAGTGACCGCCATTTCACTTTGATCATGCAGGATGACGGGAACCTGGTGGAGTACGTGACAGGCTTCGATCATCCGCTGTGGGCGAGCAACACCGGTGGCAAGACCGTGACCGAAGCGATCATGCAGGATGACGGGAACCTGGTGGTCTATGACGGCGGCACGCCGCTGTGGGCCAGCAACACGGGCGGCGACGACGGTGCCGCGTTCTACGTCCAGACCGACGCCAACCTGGTCGTCTACCAGGGTTCCAAGCCAGTGTGGGCATCGGGCAGCTACGACGACACCCTGCAGCCAGGCGAGTACCTCGAGCGGGGCTGGTATCTCACGTCAGGCAACGGCTACCAGCTGATCATGCAGGACGACGGCAATCTGGTCCTCTACGACAGCAGCACGCCGCTGTGGGCGAGCAACACCGGCGGCAAGACGGTCACCGAAGCGATCATGCAGGATGACGGGAACCTGGTGGTCTATGACGGCAGCACGCCGCTGTGGGCCAGCAACACGGGAGGGCATCCCGGTGCCTACCTGATCGATCAGCAAGACGGCAATCAGGTCATCTATGACAACGGCAAGGCCCTGTGGGCAAGCAACACCGCACAGGGAAGTGGCTCGACCGGCGGTTACCCGTACGCGAACGCGGTCTGTTACTACGGGTCCGCAGGCGGATCGCACTGCGAGGATCCCAGCGATCCCGGCGACGAGGCCGACTGGTACGACTGGGGCTACTGGGACGGCAGCACATTCGATTTCTACGACTCGTGGGGCTATGAGTACCGGAACTGCACGTCGTATGTCGCCTGGCGGTTGTCAACCGCGGGCGTGAACGCGGCCCTGTTCCGGGATCTCGGCAACGCCGACCAGTGGATCGGCAGCGTATCAGGCAAGTCCGGCGTTGTCGTGAACCAGACTCCGTCCCCCGGCGCCGTCGCGGTCTGGGACTCGCCGGGAGTGGGGCACGTCGCCTGGGTGGATTCGGTCAGCGGCGGCACAATGACCGTCTCCGACTACAACTACGCGCAGACAGGCGCCTACGCAGTGCATACGATCTCGTCCGCGCCCACGGCGTACATCCACTTCCCGTGACCGCGCAGCGGCCCGGCGGCCCGGCGGCCCCCGGCGGCCCGGCGGGGACTCACAGGCCGAGTTCGGCGAGTTCGTACACCGCGCGGTAGGGCAGGCCGCGATCCAGGACCCGCTGCCGCGCTCCGCGCTCGACGAGCACCGCGACGCCGACCACCTCCGCGCCCGCCGCTTGCAGCGCGTCCACCGCGGTGAGCACGGAATGGCCCGTCGTCGAGGTGTCCTCGAGGGCGAGCACCCGGCGGCCGGCCACGTCCGGTCCCTCGATCCTGCGCTGCAGGCCGTGCGTCTTTTCCTCTTTCCGCACGACGAAGGCGTCGATCGGGGTGCCCCGGCTCGCGGCGGCGTGCATCATGGCGCAGGCGACCGGGTCGGCGCCAAGCGTCAGCCCGCCGACCGCCTCATACGACAGGTCCGCGGTGGCGTTGAGCAGCACCCGCCCGGCCAGCGGCGCCAGGCGCCCGTCCAGCGTCACCCGGCGCAGGTCCACGTAACTGCTGGCGCGCTGTCCCGATGACAGCACGAAGTCGCCGTGCACCACGGCCTTGGCCTTGATCCCTGCCAGCAGGTCCTCGCGGTCTGTCACAGCACCAGAGCATAGAGCCCGGCCTGGTGACCAAGGGCCGGGAGATGCGCGGAAAGGCCAACGCGAGTGGCCGTCTTCATTACCCTAGGAAGGCAGGGAACAAAACGGCCATCGTACCCCGATGGCCCCTGAACGGCATGTTCCCGCGCCGAGGGGAAGGACGGTGTGGCGTGGATCGCTGCGCGCTGTTCGTGGACGCTGGCTATGTGCTAGCGGACGGCGCCATGGCGGTGCACGGGACGCGCCGCCGGGAGTCTGTGTCCTGGGACTACCAGGGACTGCTGCAACTGCTCGGCAGCCTGGCCACCGAGCGGTCCGGGCTTCCGCTGCTGCGCTGCTACTGGTACGAGGCGACCGTGGAGGGCCGCCGCAGCGCCGACCACGACGCGCTCGCCGACCTGCCTGGCGTGAAGCTGAGACTCGTCAAGATCCGCCCGGGGCGCCGCGAAGGCGTCGAGGGCGAGATTCACCGTGACCTTACGACGCTGGCGCGGAACCGGGCTGTCAGCGACGCGATGGTGGTCAGCGCCGAAGAAGACCTCGCCCAGGTCATCGCCGACGTCCAGGATCTCGGCCTGCGGGTCAGCCTGCTGCATATCGCGGTCGACGGCAACTGGACGATCTCCCGCGCGCTGCGCCAGGAGTGCGACGACATCGCGGAGATCAGCGCCGGGCACCTGCGGCCGTACGTGGAGCTGATCTCTGGCGCCGAGCCGCCGCACTCCGAGGAGCGGGAGGGGGGTGCGCTGATCGCGCTCCACCCGGCGGCGAACGGCCGCGGGCCGGCCCCGGCCGGGCGGGCCCCCGCGTACGCTCCGGTGCAGGCCGGGCCGGACACGGTCCACCAGGTACCGCCGTCCATTTACACCGCGCCTGTCGTCGCCGAGTACCAGCGCCCGGCTCCCCAGCTGTCGCGCGTGCATCCGGCCGAGCAGGTGGTCGCCAGGGACGACTCCCGCAGTGACCCCGCCGCCCCGCCGGAGTCGCCCGCGGGCGCAGACCTGCAGCCGGCCGGCCGGGATGTCGCGATGACCCCGCCGGATCTGCCGGGCGCGGCGCCGGATCCGGCGCCAGCTGCCGCTGCCTTCTATGCCGTACCGCCGGACGCCACCGCCGTGCAGCCCGACGCGGTGCCGGTCCGCCAGGACGCGGTGCCGGCCTGGACGGATCACTCGCCCGGCTGGCAGGATCAGCCGGCCGCCTGGGGCGCCAGGCCGGATCAGTCGCCCGGGTGGCAGGACCTGGCTGTCGGTCAGCGGGAGCCGCAGCCCGTGGCCAGGCAGGATCTCGGCCCGCACGCTGACGTGCCGGTGCGCGCCGACGTGCCGGTGCGACCCGAGGTGCCGTCGCGCCCCGAGATGCCCTCGTGGCCTGAGCGCGGTGCGGGACAAGAGCTGTACGCCGCTCCGGTTGCCGTGCCCGTGCTCGCCGAGGACCAGCACGACGATCTCGCCGCGACCCGGCCGCGCCCGGCCGCGGACTTGTCCGGCTACAGCCCCGGCGCCGTCCGCGAGCAGCTGCCGCGCGAGCCACTGCCGGGCGAGGCCGGGGACGGCCTCCGCCAAGCCCCAGCCGGCTCGGGCTCGGCACAGATCCACCGGCTGCCCACGCGCGGGGCTGGCCTGCCGCCCCTGCCGCCGCAGTCGCCGCAGGCCCCC